>DASYVW010000035.1:0-3835 GCA_035936675.1 Gemmatimonadales bacterium | reverse complement strand
ACATGAACTCGTTCGCCAACGTGGAGCGGGCACTCGAGGCAGAGCGCGTCCGCCAGATCGCGCTGGTGGAATCGGGACGCCGGGTAGAGCAGGTGACTCTCCTCTTCAATGCGGGTACTGGTCAGGTCAAGCCGACCCGATCGAAGGAGGAGAGTCACGACTACCGCTATTTCCCTGATCCCGACCTTCCCCCCCTGGTTCTGACGCCGGCCTGGATCGCCGAGCAGCGAGCCGCGGTGCCCGAGCTTCCGGACGCTAAGCGTGCCCGTCTGGAGGCAGCCTACGCCCTGTCCGCCAAGGACGCCCGGGTCATCACGGCGGAGGCCGGGCTGGCGCACTACTTCGAGTCGGTGGTGGATGCGGGTGCCGACCCGAAGACCGCGGCCAACTGGGTCATGGGTGAGGTGATGACAACCTATAATGAAAGCGGATCGTTTCCCGTGCCGGCCAAGCGACTCGCCGAGTTGATCGGGCTCGTGCGCGAGGGGGTGGTCAGCCGCCAGGCAGCCAAGCGCGTCTACTCCGAGTTGGCCCAATCATCTGATCAGGATCCCCGCGCCGCCGCCGCTCGGCTGGGACTGGTGCAGGTGAGCGATCAGGGTGCTCTATCAGGATGGGTTGATGAGGTCATCGCTGCCCATCCCGACGAGTTCGCCCGCTTTCGCAGCGGGGAGGCCAAGCTGATGGGATTCTTCGTGGGTGAGGTGATGAAGCGGAGCAAGGGTAAAGCGGACCCGAAGGGCGTGCAGCCGGTTCTCCAGGAGCGTTTGCAGCAAACAGCAGGGACAAAGCCGTAAGCGATGGGGTGGGGCGCCAGCGGAACTGGACCGAGTCCCGAAGGCTGAGCGCAAGGGGTGCGGTGGGGGGAAGTCGGCGCTTGAAGCCAGAGGGACCCGGGCTCAGGGCCGCTGGCTAGGGGGGACTTTGCTCTCCTTCGAAGTGCCATGGCCAAGAGACATTCTCTCGAGCTGCAACAAACTCATCGGATCCACCGAGATCGCCCCGTACCGCGCCACCCAGTGCAGATGCGGCCCCGTGACCCGGCCGCTCCGACCCACCGCTCCGATACGTTGTCCTGCTATGACGGTATCTCCCTCCCGTACGTCGGCTCGACTCAGGTGGAAATAGCCGGTCACCAATCCTGCCCCGTGGTCGATGTACACGGCATGGCCCGCGAGATAGAAATCGGCCACCATTGCCACCACACCCCGTCCAGCGGCGCGCACCGGCGCACCGATCGCTCCAGCGAAATCGGTACCGAGATGACGGCTCTGCACCTCGCCGTTGTAGACCCGTGCCGTACCGAACCGGCTGGTGATGCGCGACCGGCGGGGAAGCCGGAACGGCCCCCGCCAGATCCGTGGCTTGCCTTGCGAGATGCGCGAGACCTGTCTGCTCCTCTCGATCTCCGACTGGATCCGGACCGTGGCGGCGCTATCCGGCCGGGCGTAGGCCGGCGGGACCGACAACGTCTCGCTGAGATAGCCCGCCCGGCCCACCGGCACGAGAATCGGGAGGGTGTCGCTTCGGCCGGGCAGCTCCAGGAAGAGCGTCACCAGGAGAGAGTCAGGGGACTCGACCGGAACGGCGACCAATCCCCGAAAGGTCCCGTCCCGAGAAGGCTCGAAATGGAGCGGCTCACTGGCGACTTCACCGCCACTCACCACGCCCTCGCGTGTCCGCACCCGAAGCCATCCCACGCTCCCCTCCTGGAGCGTGGCCGGCTCGGTAGTGACGCTGACAAGTGGCAGGGAGTCCTGCCCCTCGGCGGGCACGACGGATAGGGAAGCGAGAGCGAGAGCGGCGGCGACGAACGCTTGCGGGTGACGGGCATACCGCCATGCCGGCGGGATGTGGCTGATCAGCGGTCGCCGCTCACGAGCAGACTGGGAGAAGGGGCCGATCCCTCCGGAGCCCGCCAGGGCAGCTTGCGCTGGAGCTTGCTCCAGAACACGAACGCACGTTCCGGCAAACCGAACTGATCGTTGGCGGCGCTCTCCAGACTCGCGGTATCGCGCCGGCCCGCTTCCCGCATGACCCGGCGCCGCATTTCCTTGGCGGTCTTGAGCGGACGCTCACCCGAAGGATCCAGGTGTCGCGCCGATCCCGCCGACTCGGCCAACAGCTCCATCATGAAGTCGAACGAGAGGCCAAGGTGGCGCTCAACATCGTCGTCACTCAGCTGCCAGCGGCCATACTCGCGAGCCACCTGGCTGGCGCGCTGCCAGCTCGTGGTCTCGGTCAGGTGCACCATGCCGCGAAAGAGTCGCCGGTTGGTGCGCACGCTGAAGATCGTCGGCGCGATGATGCGGTCGAGGTGGGCATCGGCGGGAGCATGGTCGCGCCGGATCACGTCCTTGGCCGCCTTGGCGTAGGCATCCCCCAGATGGGCCTCGACCCGGGTCTCCCAGTAGGCGTGCCCCACGGCCGCGGTGCTGCTGGTGAGCATCAGCTGGCGGGGAACGAAGTAGTTATGCGCGATGGTGTCGGCGGCGAGGTGACTCAGATACCCCAGCCCGAAGGCGCGCAGGGCGTCGGTGGCGGCAAGATCGTGGATCTCCTGGCCCACGTGCCAGTAGTGACAATGGCGGCCCAGCGGCGCGTAATGCTTCGCCATGGACGAATCGGCCGCGATGTTCCCATAGAGAAAGTCAAACGGAAAGGCGCGCAGCAGGTCGGCAACTGCTGGCGGCAGAAATGACAGGTTGGCGAGGACCGACTCGCCCAGATAGATGTGGGTGCCGGGCGTCCAGGCATGGGCCTGATGCGGAACCAGCAGGAGAATCAGCCCCACGCCCACGACTGCGAGCGTAAGGCGGGGGAAGGTCATCAGCGGCTCGGCACCAGCAATCGGCGGACGCGACCAATCATTCCGTTGCCGCGCCGGACGGAACGGAGCGCGGCAGCGACGTCCAGCGCCGTGCCTTCCACCTCGTCGTGCACGACATCGTAGAGCGTCTCCAGCTCCTCCAGCTTCGTCTCGACCCGGTCCGCCGCGCGCACCAGCTTCCTCCGGAGCCGCCGGCCGGTCTGGGCGAAGGCGCCGGTCTCCTGCCGGACCACCACCATCACATCCTGTCCCTGTTCGGTCAGCCGGCGGACCGCCTTGAGGGTGCGGGCGATATCATCTTGGAGCCCGTCGACGAGCGTGCCGACCTTCTTCACCTGGCCCGTCAACTTGAGGGCGGCAATCGCCAGGGCCAGGGCGATGCCGAGAAACGACAGCGCCATGACCGCCAGGGATATCGCCATGGTCGGTCCCACCCATTCCGGGGATGCGCTGACCTGCACGAGTGCGAGTGCCATCATACGGTAACCTCCTCCGCGCCTGCTCGAACGCCAGGGACCGGGTGCGCTGACCGCCCACCCTGGCTAATACAAAGCGGTCGCGGCAGCACCGCAACCCCCTCGGTTCCGCTTGACGCGATTGATTGGCCAGAGCAGCTTTGGCCATGCCTCCTCGTTTTCAGGTGCAGGGCGGCCGTCCACTGCGTGGAACTGTACGGCCCGCCGGCAACAAGAACGCCGCACTGCCCATCCTCGCCGCCACCCTATTGGCCGACGGTCCGGTCGATCTCGACAACATTCCGCGCATTCGCGACGTCGAAACCATGTTGGCGTTGCTGGTCGACCTGGGCGCGGCGGCGGAGTGGACCGGCGCCAACGCTCTTCGCGTCGATACCCGAAGCGTGAAGCCCAAGCCACTGGACCCGGGCCTGTGCTCCAAGATTCGGGCGTCGATTCTGCTCGCCGGCCCATTGCTGGCCCGGTTCGGCAGCGTGACGCTGCCGCCTCCCGGTGGCGACGTGATCGGACGTCGGCGGGTTGATACCCA
>DASYVW010000034.1:0-4974 GCA_035936675.1 Gemmatimonadales bacterium | reverse complement strand
GACGCCGACTTTCGCTCGGCGACGGCAGGAGAAGCGAGGAATGTGCCAGAAAGTTTATCTCGCGGGTGAAACCGTTTTCAGGAGCGACCAGTGTTACCGGCGAGATTGAGTGGCACCTTTTCGTCGCGCGCCCAGGTGCCGGGGCCGCAGGCGCAGTCCGGCGTCCTCCGATGGTTGCAGCCGAGGATTCGTGGTGGTGAATTGGAGTCTGGCAAGTGCGAGTTGGAGTCTCAGGAATGCGAGCCGGGGGCTCACGACTGCGAATCGGCGTCTGACGAATGCCGAGCAGAGTCTGGCGGGTGCAAGTGGGAATCTGATAAATGCGGGTGGGACTCTGGCGGCTGCGAGCGGGCGCCTGAAAGTGCGAGCGGGAATCTGACGCATGCACATGTGGGTCTGAAGGATGCGAAGGCCGGTCTCACGGACGCGAAAGCCGGTCTCACGGATGCGAAGCTCGGCCTCGCAGATGCGAAGATGAGTCTGCCAAGTGCGAACGCACGTCTTGCGGGTGCAAGTCGGTCCCTTAGGGGTGCAAGCGGCTCTCTCGCGCCTGCGAGTCGGTGACTGACCGTTGCAAACCCGGAGCTCTCTCTCTCGAAAGTGTTTGTCGAGCGAGGATACGTGTCGCTTTTGCGAGGCGATCGGCGGCGTGGGATATGAGCTGTCGTGACAGTCGGATTCTGACGGTAGGACCTCAGGCCGCCTTGTGATGCCACTTCAAGGGCGTTAGGATCTGGCCCACGCGAGTGGAATATAAATTCACCAACGCTTTGGGAGTGGTGTGGTACCATCGATGTCGAGGGGGAATCCGGGCCAGGCAGGGTGGACGCGACGATTCGTCGCGATTTTGGCCTGCCTATCGCTGATCTTTGCCTCATTCGAAGTCACGATCCCCGACGTGCATGACGGGGATGGCCACTCACAGCTGTCAGCCTTGGGAGGTGCGAGCAGTCACACCGATCGCTCTCCGACAGGCCCGACCCATTCACATCATGTGGACCATTGCAGACATGGACATCCCCAGGGCGTCCCTGCACTATCGCCGCTCTGGGCGTTCACCGTTCGGTCCAGCAGGCTGGTGGTTTCCCTCGACCTAGCCCTCTCCAGTCCCGCTTCAGCTCCGCACGACCCACCCCCGATAGGCTAGCTCCCCAGCTCCGAGTCCGCGCTGCGGAAGTCCGGAGTTCCTTCATGCAGGCCATGGGAGTCTCGCGTGACCGGGGTCTTCCCACCAATCCAGCCGTTCCTGTCGGGAGTCAGGTGAAATGGCACACGATCACAGCCACCAATCAGGTTCCCATGGTCGAGCGTTCGCGATCGGCGTAGCCCTGAACTTAGGGTTCGTCGCGGTGGAGGCCGTCTATGGAATAAGGGCCCACTCGCTTGCATTGGTGGCAGATGCGGGCCACAACATGAGTGACGTCCTTGGGCTTGTACTCGCCTGGGGAGCCACCATTCTGGCGCGCCGCATACCGACCGCTCGACACACGTATGGGATGCGGCGCTTCTCGGTCCTGGCAGCGGTGGCGAATGCCGTGCTGCTGCTCATTGCAATCGGCGCGATTGCGTGGGAGGCTGTCCAACGCCTATCCCACCCGTCTCCGGTCAGCGCAAGAATTGTGATCTGGGTTGCGGTTGTGGGGATCGTTATCAATACGGCGACTGCATTGCTCTTCATGGCTGGGCGGAAAAGCGATCTGAACATCAAGGGGGCCTTTCTCCACATGGTGGCCGACGCGGGTGTGTCCGCAGGCGTTGTGCTCGCCGGCCTTGCCATCGCCAACACTGGCTGGTTTTGGCTCGACCCAGCGATCAGCCTGTTAATCGTGATCGTGATCCTCATCGGCACGTGGGGATTGCTGCGCGATTCGGTCAACCTCGCGATAGATGCTGTGCCTGAGGGGGTGGACTTGGCGATCGTGCAGAGTTACCTGACTGGGCTGCCCGGCATCGTAGAGGTGCACGACCTGCATATTTGGGGCTTAAGCACGACCGAGGTGGCGTTGACCGTCCATCTGGTGAAGCCAGACGCCAAAAGCGAGGACGCTTTGCTCGCTGACACCTGTCGGGAGCTTCACGACCGGTTCGGGATCGAGCACGCCACGCTACAGGTTGAGCGTGAGCGCTGCGCGGGCTGTGGCCTTGCACCGTCCGAGGTGACCTAGAACTGCTCATGCGGGATGCTCGAACACCGGCGCCAATGGCCGTGCGGTGAGCCAAACGCGGAGGGACAGATGTTACAACATGATCATTCCCGGCCGAACGGCAATGACCACGCGCACGCTAAGCGTAGCACCGGTGATACTCCGGCCAGCTCGCATCACGACCATGGCGACGACCATAGCGAAGGCCACGGTCACAGCGGGCATGGCCATACCCACGGCAGAGTTGATCCATCGCTCATGTCAAACGAGCGCGGATTGTGGGCCGTAAAATGGTCCTTCGTCGCGCTCTTCATCACCGCCAGCCTGCAACTGGTGGTGGTGATCCTGTCTCATAGCGTGGCGCTGTTCGCCGATACCATTCACAACTTCGCGGACGCGGCGACGGGCATCCCGTTGGCAATAGCGTTCGTGTTTGCCCGGCGCGGCCCAAACCGCCGGTTCCCGTTCGGGTATGGACGGGTTGAGGATCTCGCTGGGCTTGCCGTGGTGCTGACGATCCTCAGTAGTGCGGTCGTCGCGGGGTATCAGGCTGTTCACCGCTTGCTTCACCCCCAGGCGGTCACGCACCTGGGTGCCATCGTGGCGGCCTCGATCATCGGCTTTCTCGGCAATGAGCTGGTAGCCATCTTCCGGATCCGCATCGGCAAAGAAATTGGCAGTGCCGCGCTGATCGCCGACGGCTACCACGCACGCACGGACGGATGGACAAGCCTCGCGGTCTTGGTCGGTGCCGTTGGTGTACACTTCGGCTTCCCCAAGGCGGACCCCATCATCGGCCTCGCTATTACCGTCGCAATCCTGGGCATTGTCTGGCAGTCGGTGAAGACAATATTTGTGCGTATGCTCGACGGAGTAGAGCCCGAGGTATTGGATGAAGTTCACCACGCCGCCGCGCATGTTCCGGGCGTGCTGGGTGTCACCGACGTCCGAGCGCGTTGGATTGGCCACCGGCTCCACGTGGAGGCAAATATTTCAGTGGCCCAAGACATCAGCGTCGTTGACGGGCATGACATCGCCAAGGGAGTCGAGCACCAGCTCAGGCATCACTTGACGTTCCTCTCGGGGGTAGTGATCCACGTCGACCCTGCCGGGGAACCGGGCGAGGTGCACCACCATATCGACATGCACGAGCACGACGGGATTCCAGCCCATTCGCATTAGACTTGATCGCGACGACTGGCGGGTGTGCATTGACTGCAACGATCACGGTGCTCAGCGACATCAGCACCGCCCCGACCGCTGGCGACAGCACGATACCTTTAGATGCCCAAAGTCGCGAGCGGGAGGCCTGACCTAAGGTCAAGCCTCCGTCTCCATTGTGAGTGTTGAACGATTAACGGTTGCCAGCTTTCATTTTGAACTCTTAAGCGGCCATTCGCTCGCATGACCGCTGGCACCGGCGACACTCCTCGGCACACTGCTGCATCATCTCGTCACCCTTCCCCATGCGCTCACAGCTGTCTGAGCAGGCCTGGCATATGTCCGCACAAACCCGGCTGGTGAGCTGGTGGCGCTCCGATCCTCGGAGCATGAAGTTGGCGCTCGTCTGACAGATCTCAGCACAGTCCAGCAGCAGACCTATGTGCGCCGGATCGGCGTGCTTGCCACCCAGCTCGAGGCAGTGGCTCACGGTAGACAGACAGACGTTGTGGCAACGGGTACACTCGTCGATACACTGCTGCATCTCGCTGGAGATGCCGGTGGAAGATTGATGGGTCATTGATAGCGCTCCTTTTGGTTTCAAACGAAGCCTCAGTGGTGATGCTCCACCGTGGTGTCAGGGTGAGCACTTTCAGCAGCATGCCCGTGCGCATGGCCCCCGCGCTCGTGAGCGATTTCTTCCAGGGTTTCAGTGGGGATGCCGAGTCCATGGCGGTACACGAGATCCCCGCCGAGGTAACCCACGCCACCCAGTACCATGGCACCGATGAGTCCGAGCAGCGCTGCAGCCCGGGAGTATGGGCGCTTCCAACGCCACAAAGCCGTGACGAGCAGTACGGCGACGGTGGCGAGGGCGAGGTTGCGGTGTAGTACCATCTCCTCATGAGCGGGATCGGAGTGCTCCACCCGATTATAGGCGAGAAGCCCCGTCGCAATGGCTGTTGCCGCACCCAGAAGGCCCACCCACCACAATACGGTAGCGGCGTCATGCCAACGGGCGGACCGGTTTTGTGACGCGACAAGGTCGAACGCAACGGCGACCACCAGTCCCACGAGCGGAAGGTGGACCATGACCGGGTGCCAACTGTGCATGGGGAACCAAGTCATTCGCCCCTCCGCTTCGAGCTGCGATCCGACTCGACCGGGCGGCCTGAATCCATCGGCATGCGCATACCGGGCATCGAATCGTGCGGCGTCCGCTTCCGGGGCATGGAATCCCCCGGCATGCGCATACCCGGCATAGAATCGTGCGGCGTATGCATACCGGGCATGGAATCCCGTGACATCGGCATACCGGGCATGGAATCCATTGGCATGGAATCCCGCGGCATCATCGGGTGGTCCATGTCATGACCCATCTGCATGACCGTCGGGCGGATGCGGAGATACACCGCCAGTCCTGTCGGTGTCCTCGTGCCATAGACCGGTTCCAAGTCAACCGGGATAAAGCCAAGTGTTCCGGTGGCGCCCACCCCAATCGTGGTTCGACCCAGTGAGCCCAGTTCGCGGACATATCCCAGCTCCACGGATCCAATATTGAACTCGGTGGCCGGCACCGAGTCCACGACGGCAAGGTCTTCCGCGCTCTTGCGGGCGTAGTTGACTCGTCCGAAGATGGAGTTGCGGCCATCGAGATCGAGGTTGCTCT
>DASYVW010000033.1:0-8123 GCA_035936675.1 Gemmatimonadales bacterium | reverse complement strand
AACTTCTACGTGCTCAATGCGACGCCGGCCCAGAGCGGCGTTCCGGGAACGCTGGGCAACACGCGTGGCCTGGAGCTCAAGCTCGACGGCATGAGTGAACGGACTCCGGGCGGGAGCGCGACGCCGAAGACCGCCAGCGTGACGACGTCGGTCTTCTTCGAGAACCGTCCCGACTAACAGAAACGAGGCATTCGTGAGTCAGGCGAGGAGTCAGTGGGACTGCCACCGGCGGGGATTTACCCTCGTCGAGGTGCTCGTGACGATCACCCTCATATCCACGGGGATACTCGTGCTCGGGGGTATGCTGTTGCGCTCGGCACGGGCGGCCGAGGCCGCGTCGGCGGTCTCCTACCAGACGGCCGCAATGGCGAGTGAAGTCGCGCGGCTCGACGCCTTGCCGTTTACAGCGCTGGCCGCCGGGACCACCTGTGATACCCTGGCTGTGGCGCAGCTTCCCCGCATCCGCTGCTCCATCGTGGCGGTCGTGTCGCCCAAGGTGACGCGGGTGACCGTGCGGATCACCGCGATCGGGAATCCGCTAATCCCGGCTGATTCGGTCATCTTCGAGCGGAGCATCTCGGGCGACGTTGTCCCTCCGCTCAACACTCCATGATGCGACTGACACCTGTCCAGAGAGGTCCCATGTCGGTTTTGCTTCGGCTGAATAGACGGGGAGCGACGCTCCCGCTGGGCATCATCGTGCTCGCCGTCATGAGCGTGGCGGTGGCCATCACCTATGCCCGGATCACTTCCGAGCGTCACGCCAGCGGCGATCTCAAGGCCCAGCTGGGCGCGTTTGCGGTGGCCCAAACGGGGCTGAGCCGATACATGGCAGCCCTGACCGCGAAGCCGGCGGCGACCCATGACACCACCATGACGGACCTGCTCGGTGGGACCGCCCTGATCTCTCTCCGGATGTTGCGGGAATCCACCACGACGCTCCTGCCTGCCGTCTACGTGATTACTTCGCGCGGGAGCTACACGGCGGCCAAGCGCTACAACTCGTTGACGCCTTCGGCTCAGCGTACCGTCGCCACCTACGCGCTTTGGGTGCCCACGCCCTTCGACCTCAATGGCGCGTTTACCAGCCTCTCAGGTATCGACAAGAACGGCAACTCGGGTGCGCTCGATGGCAACGACAACTGTCTCGCCGCGGGCGGCAATCAACCGGCGATCCCCGGAGTAGCCGTGCCCACCGGCACCTATACTGGTCAGACTGGTCCGATTAACGGCAACCCGGACGATACCCCTCATGGCATGGGCACCGGCGGCACCGGCGGCACAGCCAAGGACTCGGTCGGGATCGATTGGGCGGCCATCGTGGCCGGCACCAAGCTGCCTCCGGATTACCTGAATCCGGCCTGGCCCACTGCGGCGCAGTTTCTCAACTGGCCTGTCACCAAGGTCGTCGGCGATTTGAACCTGCCAAGTGACGGAAAGGGTATTCTCATCGTGACGGGAAACCTGTCGCTTGGCGGTAGTCAGCGCTGGGATGGGTTGGTCCTGGTGGGTGGGACCATCACCTCCAACGGTAACAACGTCATCGAGGGCGCGATCATCACCGGCTTGAATGTCAAGCTCGGTGTGAACGTACCGCAGCAGACGATCGCGAACGGTAACAAGACGTTCCAGTACGACTCGTGCAATCTCGCGCGCGCGCTGGGACATATCGGATCCCTCCAACGGGTCCGGAACGGCTGGACCGACACCTGGTCGAGCTACTAAGCGCAGACCGCTTCAAGCTGGTATAGACTCGGCGGTCATCGGTTCTCCGGTGACCGCCGATGTGTTTCCGGGACCAGCGCGATATACTTTGGAAGACTGTCGACTCTAGACCCTTAGACCCTAGACTCACGATGTCCCTCAAAGGCAAAACCATCCTCTTCTTCGCCGGTCCCCTCTACGAGGACCTCGAGCTCTGGTACCCCAAGATCAGGCTGGAGGAGGAGGGGGCGAGCACCCTGGTAGCCGGCACCGGCGAGAAGACCTACCAGGGCAAGCGGGGCTACCCCCTGACCGTCGATACCTCCGTGGATGAGATCGAGGCGGCAGAGTTCGACGGCCTGGTCATCCCGGGTGGCTACGCGCCCGACATCATGCGGCGCTCGCCCAAGCTGCTCCAGCTCACCCGGGAGATCTACCAGGCGGGCAAGCCGGTCGCGTTCATCTGCCATGCCGGTTGGGTGCCGATCTCTGCGGGGATCGTCAAGGGGAAGCGCGGCACCAGCGTCGGCGCGATCAAGGACGACCTGGTGAACGCGGGCATGCTGTGGGAAGACAGCGCGGTCGTGGTGGACGGGAATCTGATCTCGTCCCGGACGCCGGCGGATTTGCCCCAGTTCTGCAAGGCGATCATCGCTGCGTTGGAAAAGTCACCAGTCGCGAGTCGCGAGTCTCGGCCTAAGACTGCATCTGGAGCCCGTTCCTAAATCCCCCGTCGAGGCTCCGAGCATGACCTCTGAACATCGCGCGACTCGCGACTCGCGACTCGTGACCTCAACATCCCTCACCGACGTCCAACGACGCGTCGATGCCTGGGTACGCCAATTCGAGGAGGGCTACTTCCACCCGCTGACCAATCTGGCCCGGCTGGCCGAAGAGGTCGGGGAATTGGCCCGCGAGGTGAATCACCGATTCGGTGAGAAGACCAAGAAGCGGGAGGAGCCGGAGGGTGACCTGGCCATGGAGATGGCCGACATCCTCTTCGTCCTCATCTGCATGGCCAACCGGGAAGGCATCGATCTTCAGGACGCGTTCGATCGGATGATGCGTAAAGTGACGGCCCGCGATGAGACGAGATGGACGAGGAAGAAAGTGTAGCGCACCGTCATCCCGAGCGGAGCGAGGGATCTGCCCTCATTCGAGAGATCCTTCGGTTCGCTCAGGATGACAGCGGCTGCGCCGCTGTCATTCCCATTCTTCGGGCGCGCTCTCCAACTCGGCCAGCAGAATTCGATAGCTCTCCAGCCGGTCCGGCACGATCTCTCCTGCATCCGCCGCGGCCTGGATCCGGCATCCGGGCTCGGTCATGTGCCGGCAATCTCGGTAGCGGCACTCGCCGATGAACGGCCGCATTTCGGGAAAGCAGCTGGCGAGCTCCCGCGGCACCACCCCCCAGAGGCCCACCTCACTGAAGCCGGGCGTATCTACCAGGTAGCCGCCGTTGTCGAGTGGAAGCATCACCGCGGACACGGTCGTATGCTTGCCCCGGCGAAGCTTGGCGCTGATCTCCCCGATCTTGAGCTTCAGGCCCGGTTGGATCGCGTTCAGAAGACTGGACTTCCCGGCGCCCGACGGGCCGGTGACCACCGAGATCCGCCCGGCCAGGGCCGCCGCGAAGGCATCGATTCCCTCGCCGCTCTTCACACTCGTGGGGTACACGATGTAACCGGCCGAGCGGCAGCGGGCGACCAGTGCGTGGCCAGGATCGAGGTCGGTCTTGTTGACGACCACCGCGGCTGGGATCGAATTAGCCTCGGCCACCACCAGGAGCCGGTCGATGAGTTGTGGAATGGGAGCAGGGTCGGCGGCAGAGGTGACGACCAGGACTTCGTCGATATTTGCGGCCACCGGCCTGGTGCCGCGGCCTTCGGGCACCCGGCGCTCCAGCAGGCTGGTCCGGGGCTCCACGCCGACGACGCCGTAGACCTCGCCGGTTGGCTCGGGTTCGAGCCGGACCCGGTCGCCGACCACCACGTGGGACGAATTCCGTTTGCTCTTGCCCCGAAGTACCGCCCGCACCTCGCCATCAGCCGTCGACACCCGGTAGACGGCGCCATCGCGCTCCAGAACCGTGCCGAGCTGGAGCGTCACCAGGCCCCTGGCGCTTGGGCTATGGCTTCGTCGAGCGCCGCCTTCACATCGTAGAGTGAGAGTGACTCGAGTCTGGTCTGCGCCTCGCCGGTCGTCTTGCCCCACACCAGGGTCTCGGACTCGAGGTGTCCCGACGGCCGGTCTCCACCCGGTGACCATCGAACGAAGAGCAACGCGGCCCCATATAGGCCCCGTACATCCGGCTCCTCGTCCACGTAGATCGCCACCGAGTACGCCTGGCCATCGCTGCCGCCGAAGGCCGCAGCACGGTCATGCTTCTGCATGTATCCGCCCAGGGTGAACTCGCTCACCGGCCCGGTACCGACTCTCGTATGAGGTTTCCCAAAATGAAGGCGATATTCGCGGGCCGCTCGGCCAGCCGCCGCATGAGATAAGGATACCATTGAGTCCCGAACGGGATGTAGACCCGCATGTTGAATCCCTGATGGCGGAGCCGGCCCTGGAGGTCGCGCCTCACCCCATAGAGCATCTGGAACTCGAACCGGTCTGAGGGGATTCGTTCCCGGCTCACAAACCGGCGGGCGTGCTCGATGATTGTCTCATCGTGCGTGGCGAGACCGGGATAGTTCCCCTCGCGCAGTAGCCGCTCCACCAGCCGGACATAGTTCCGGTCCACGTCCTTCTTGTCCGGAAAGGCGATCGCCGGCGGCTCGAGATACGCGCCTTTGCAGAGCCGCACTCGGGCCTTGAGGGCAATGAGATCGTTGATGTCGCTCTCCGACCGGCGGAGCGCCGACTGAATCACCACCCCGCAGTGGCTGCCATAGGATCCGAAGAGTCGTTGGGTAAAAAAATCGAGGGTCCGCTGGGTGTACGCGGAACCCTCCATGTCGAGCCGAACGAACCCGCCAAGCTGTTTGGCTTTCTCCAGAATACAGACCATGTTGGCGTGGCAGAGGTCCTCGCCGATGTCGAGCCCCATCTGGGTCAGCTTGACCGAGACGTTCACGTCCTCCCCGGCCGCGGCCATCCGGTCGAGCATTGTCAGGTATTGGTCCCGTGCCGCGATGGCTTCGGACTCTACCGTGACGCTTTCGCCCAACAGATCGAGGGACGAGGTGATGCTCTTCGTAACCAGGTCTCGAGCCGCACGGACCGCCTCCTCGATGGTTTCTCCCGCGACGAACCGCGAGGCGAACTTTCGGGCGAGACGATTCCGTCGAACGAAGTTGAACACTCGTCGCTGCTCTGAGAGCCAGAGCAGGCTCTGTCGCATGATCAGATAAGTACCCCCGCGGGTTGGTCAGTCGTAGGTAAAACGCTCCCGAAGGTAGCGAGGCCAGGATCAGCTTTGAAGAGGCTGGATGTAATGCCGCGTGCATGGAACTTTATGCACACCGTGACTCATCCGTGGGGGGAACGAACAGCGTTTATCTGCGGCTGCCCTTCTTGGACCTGTGACTCATGTCACGGGCTCGCCGCACGAATCTGGTATCCTGACACGGTATCAGTTGCGTGCCCACCACTCACTGGCGGAAAACATGGCGACGCGGCAGCGGCGGTGGAAACGGGTGGAGCGTCCGGTGAAGCGCGCGCGCAAGGTGTCCCTACCCCCGCCGGATGTGGTGAGTGATCCGATCGAATCGGCCGAGGCCGCCGGACTCCGCTATGTGAGCGACACCCAGCCGGGCATCCGGCGCAAGAAGTCGGGCAAGGGATTCACCTACACCCGACCCGACGGTAAGACGATCCGGGATTCAACGGAGCTGGCCCGGATTCGCTCGCTCGCGATTCCTCCGGCCTACGCCGATGTCTGGATCTGCCCCAGCCCGAACGGTCATATCCAGGCAACCGGCCGGGATGCCCGGGTCCGGAAGCAGTATCGCTACCACCCGAAGTGGCACGAGGTGCGGGACGAGACGAAGTTCGGGCGGATGCTTGCCTTCAGCGAGGCCCTGCCGAAGATCCGCGAGCGGTTGGAGAGAGACCTGAGCCAGCCCGGCTTGCCCCGGGAGAAGGTCCTTGCCACGGTGGTGCGTTTGCTGGAGCGCACCTGCATCCGGGTAGGCAACGACGAGTACGCCAAGGCAAACCGTTCCTACGGACTCACCACGCTGCAGGACCGCCACGTCGAGATCTCCGGCTCGAACCTCCGCTTTGAGTTCCGGGGCAAGAGTGGCAAGACCCACAAGGTCAGCTTGAGCGACCGGCGGCTCGCCCGCATCGTGCAGCGCTGTCAGGCCCTGCCCGGGGAGGACCTCTTCCAGTACATCGATGACGAGGAGGTGCGTCAGAGCATCGGATCGGGAGACGTGAACGACTACATCCGGGAAATTTCCGGCCAGGAGTTCACCGCCAAGGATTTCCGCACCTGGGCCGGCACGCTGCTGGCGGTCGCGGCGCTAACCGAGCTGGGCAAGTGGTCCACCCAACGCCAGGCCAAGTCAAACGTCCTCCGGGCCATCGATCAGGTGGCCGAGCAGCTCAACAATACCCGGGCCGTGTGTCGCAAATATTACGTCCACCCCGCCGTCTTCGATTCCTACCTTGCCGGCACCATGCTGGAAGCTTTGCAGAAGGGGACGAAACCGTCGGCCAAGAGCGATCTGGCCGGCGAGGAAGCTTCGGTCGTGCTTCTTCTCCGCCACCAACTGCAGGCCGCCCAGTAGAGCGACGACCCCGGAAGGGGCCTGTGTCACCGGCCAGCCGCTCTGGCGTCTCCCCATCAGCCGCCCCCGACGCCTGGTGGGTCCGTAGCCGGCACCCTCATCGTTCGTTCCCCGCCAGCGCCGTTTCACACCATCGGATATGTCACTCATGCCCGAATCGTTCGTGCAGCGAGGGGCTGCGTTTATCGTAGACCGCAGCCGATGGTCCCGACGGATGCTCTGGGGTGCCATGCCCGTTTCGCCGTCAGCCCGCGTGGTGGGGTCGCCGCCGTCGTCGGCGGCCCCGCTCGTGCCTGGCCGCCAACGTACGGCGTGGCTGATCGTACTGGCGGGCTGGACCGTGGTGGGGCTGGGGTACTTTCTGTCGTCGCTGTTTGCTGCGCCGGAGGGGAACCAGCCGACAACCGCCTGGGTGCGCCTGCTTCTATTCTCGGTTGGAACGGCATGGATATGGGCTGCTCTGACCCCGCCGGTTCTCTGGCTCACCAGGAACGCCACCCTGGTCCCCGGCAACCGAGCTCGAAGCGTCGGTGTCTATGTGGTCACCGGCATCGGCTTCTTTGTCACCTCCGGGGTGCTCGAGTGGACCCTTGGGCTGGCGACCGGAATGGCGACGGCGGGACAGTTTTGGCCCACTCTGCTGTTCGAGTGCCTCGCCACCCGCGTGCTCGCCTATCTGGCAATCGTCACACTCGGCCGGACGGCATACTACTTCGCTCTTGACCGCACCCGGCAGCTCCACGCATCCGAGCTCGAGAGTCGTTTGGCGCGCACCCACCTCCAGGTGCTCAAGATGCAGCTGCAGCCGCACTTCCTGTTCAACACCCTGAACGCGGTGGCCGAGCTGGTTCACACCGAGCCCGATGCCGCCGATGTGATGATCACTCGTCTCGGCCGACTCCTGCGCCTCTCGCTGGACAACGCCGGCCATCAGGTCGTCCCCCTGCGCCAGGAGATCGACTTTCTCAGGGTCTACCTGGACATCGAGCAGGTTCGCTTTCAGGACCGGCTTCAGATCGTATGGGATCTGGCGTCGGAGACCCTCGAGGCGGCGGTCCCCACGCTGCTGTGGCAACCGGTGCTGGAGAATGCCATCCGGCATGGCGTTACGCCGCTGCCCGGCCGGGGGCGCATCGTCATCGCATCGCGCCGCGAGGGCGACGACCTGGTGCTCGAGATTCGTGACAACGGTACCGGGTTGCCCACCGGCAACGCGCCGCGGGAAGGCGTCGGGTTGCGCAACATCCGTGAGCGAGTCTATCAGCTGTACGGCTCGCGCGCGGTGTTCAGCCTCGCACCGGCCCCGGGCGGCGGTACGGTCGCCACCTTACGCCTGCCGTTCACCCCATGCGAGGGCCCTCAGACGCCGGTGCCACTGAGCCAATCAAGCCTCAGGGAGATGGCCGGATGACAGTGCGCGTGGTAGTGGCGGACGATGAGCCGATCGGGCGCCATCGCCTGGTCCGCTTGCTTCAGGCGGAGCCCGACACCGATGTCGTTGCCGCCTGCGCCGATGGCGAAGAAGCCGTGGCAGCTATCCGCGAGCAGGCGCCCGATATCGTGCTACTCGACATCCAGATGCCGCGTCTCGACGGCTTCGAGGTCGTCGCCGCGCTGGGCAATGCGCAGCAACCAGGGGTCATCTTTGTGACCGCGCACGACCAGTATGCCCTCAGGGCG
>DASYVW010000032.1:0-4076 GCA_035936675.1 Gemmatimonadales bacterium | reverse complement strand
GGTGTCGTGGGGTTGCAAATCCAGGCCCCGTCCCTCAAGACGATCGAGGTCGGCGAGACCCTCCTGCTTACCGCGGTGGCTCTGGATAAAGATGGCAACCCGGTGGCTACGCCGATCACCTGGCGGGCGCCGGACGCAACGCTGACCGTCGACGGCGCCACCGGCGCGATCACCGGAGTCTCCCCCGGCAGCGGCCACGTCCAGGCCTTCGTCGGCTCGCTCTCCTCCGAGCTGGTCACCTTCACCGTGATCGCCCGGGCCGATACGCTGGTGCTGACCGGCGATTCGGTCATCACCGTCCCGGCCGGCGTCACGGCCTCTGCCCCGCTCCTCGTGCAGTTGCAGAGCTTCTCCCCGGCCGGCCCCCTTCCCTCCCGACCGGTGGTCTACGCCGTCACCTCGCCGCCCGACGTTGGGCCTCACACGGTCGAGCTGCCCAACGCTGCGCTGACGGACACGGTTCTGACTGGCACGGATGGTGCTGTTTCGTCCGTGACCCTCAATCGAGTCAATGGCACCACTCAACCAGCCACCGCTATCGTCGAGGTTCGCGCCTTCCGCACCCGCGGAGAGGCCGTTCCCGGATCAGGACAGCGGTTCACCGTCAATTTCCAGTAAGGCGGCGGGCACGCCCCGGACGCTGAACGAGCTGTATTTCGGGGCGCTGGAGCGGTTCGGCTCGCGGCCCGTGGCCGTCCGAGCCAAGCGAGCCGGCGAGTGGCTTGCCTTGGGATACGGCGAGCTGGCGAACCGGGTACAGGACCTGAGTCTCGGGCTGATCGAGCTGGGTCTCCAGCCGGGCGACCGGGTCGCCATCCTGTCGGAAAACCGGCCCGAGTGGGCCATTGCCGATTACGCCTGCCTCACCGCCCGCTGCACCGACGTCCCCATCTATCCCACGCTCCCGTCCAAACAGGCCGAGTACAACCTGCGCGACTCGGGCGCGGCGGCGGTGTTCGTGTCTACCCGCCAACAGATGGAGAAGGTGCTCGCGGTAAGAGGGCGGCTCCCCGCCCTCCGGTACGTGATCGCATTCGACGATGATGCGCGCGGAGCCGGCGTGCTCGGCCTGGAGCAGGTCTACACCCGCGGCCGCGCGGCCAGGTCACAGCGCACGAGCTGGCAGGGCGATGCGCTGAAAGTCGGGCCGGAAGACCTGGCGACGCTGATCTACACCTCCGGCACCACCGGCGAGATGAAGGGGGTGATGCTCACCCATGGCAACATCGCCTCCAATGTGACGACCTGCTGCGGCCTGTTCACTTTCGGCCCGGACGATGAATGCCTGTCGTTCCTGCCGCTCTCCCACATCTTCGAGCGGATGTTCGGCCACTACTCCATGTTCCACTCGGGGGTGCTGATCAACTACGCGGAGACCGTGGACACCGTCGCCGCCGACATGCAGCGCTGGCGTCCCACGCTGATGGCTTCGGTACCGCGGCTCTATGAGAAGATTTACGGGCGGGTGCTGGACCAGGTGCGGGCCGGGTCCAAGCTGCGGCAACGGATTTTCTTCTGGGCCAAGGGGGTCGGTGAAGCGGCGGTGGAGCGCCGTATGGCCGATCGGCCGCTGTCGCCGGCGCTGGCCGCCAAGCGTTGGCTGGCCGATCGCCTGGTCTTTGCCAAGCTGCGCGCCCGCACCGGTGGACGGGTTCGGTTCTTCATCTCGGGCGGAGCACCGCTGTCGGCCGACATCGCGAAATTCTTCCATGCGGCCGGGATGCCCATCCTCGAGGGCTACGGACTGACCGAGACCTCTCCCGTGATCGCGGTAAACACCTTTCAGCACGCCAAGCTCGGCACCGTCGGCCTTCCCATCCCCGGCGTCGAGGTCAAGATCGCGCCTGATGGAGAGATCCTCACCCGAGGCCCACATGTCATGGCCGGCTACTACCAGAAACTCCAGGCCACTGCCGACGCGCTCGACCGCGAAGGCTGGTTCCACACCGGGGATGTCGGGCTGCTCGACGACGAGGGCTTTCTCCGCATCACCGATCGCAAGAAGGACATCATCGTGACGGCCGGCGGCAAGAACATCGCGCCGCAACCGATCGAGAGCCTGGCCAAGACGTGCAGGTTCGTCTCCAATGCGGTGATGTTGGGTGACCGCCGGCGCTTCCCCATCATGCTGATCGTTCCCAACGTAGAGACGTTGACCGCCTGGGCGAACCAAAAGGGAATCCGGGCCAAGGATGCCGCGGGGCTGCTCGCGATTCCAGAGGTGCAACAGAAGATGGAGCGTGAGGTGGCGGACACGCTTCGGGACCTGGCCCATTTCGAGGTACCCAAGAAGCTTCTCCTGCTGCCCAGCGATTTCAGCGTGGAGAGCGGGGAGCTTACGCCCACGCTGAAGATCAAGCGGCGGATGGTCGAGCAGCGGCATCGGGAGGCGATCGAGGGACTCTACGGAGAGGGATAAAGCGTATCACCGTTTTCTTGTCCCGACCCAGACTCCCCCGGTACTTGCCATCAGATCGATCATGTCGCCCGGCGGGTCGGCCCCTTCACCCACAATGCGAAGGCCGGGAAGGACCACCCGGGCCCCTTCACCCACCCAGTGCAAGTCGTCTCCGTACGGGCGTCCCAGCACCACCCCACGCATCGAACGTGATTTCAGGGGAATCCTCCCGCTGCGGAGGACGCTGATGCCGGGCGCATCGGCGACCTCGGGTCCCGGGTTCACCGCCACCAGCGCTACACCCGGATTCAGTGCGGCAATGTCCTTCCAGATGTCGGCCACCGAACCCACCAGGGTGAGATAACCTCCCGGCCCTGACAGGCCCACCAGCGCGGTCAGCGCCTCGGCATCGAGCGCGCTCGGAGTAGATGCGCGGGGTTCCGCCATGTCGCCGGTATCGAGCACCCCGTCCGAAAGCACGAAGGTCCGGCCGCACACCGGGCAGCCGAGCTGGCCCTCGATGACCGAACGTCCCTCGACGCGATCGGGGAGCAACACCAGGAAGCTTTCGTCGTGGTCGGCTGGGCAGCGGAGGTGGTCGGTGAGTTCGATGAACACTTTACGGTTTAAACACCACCCACGTCACCTTCCCCTCCTCGACCGTGATCTTGCGAAAGACCTTGTGTCCCTCGATCTCGGTCCCGACCGTATACGTTCCCACCGGCACGTCGCTCACGGCAAAGTGTTCCCCGTAGAGCGGGTGCGGGTGGGCCTTGTCGCCATAGGTCTCCGCATAGGAGAAGGGCGTCTCCACCGGGTCGCGCTTGATGATCCCGTAGATTCGCGCTTGTGGCACCGGGGCACCGGCGGCATCGAACACCTGCCCCGCGACAATTCCGGTTCCGGGAAGTGGCTCGATCCAGAGCTCGGGGTTGCTCGTGTACGGGGGAAAGCGCTGCAACGAATCCACCACCACACTCAGCGAGTCGCTGGGCGAGGCCGAGATCTCGAGGTGGAGATGGTCGTTGGTTGCCCGGCCGGTGTTTCCCACTAACGAAATCAGCGCGCCTTTCCGGACTTTCTGACCGACTCTGACCTTGAGGGCAGAGTTGTGATAGTAGGTCGAGTAGATGCGGTAGCGCCGCCCATGGGCGGTGACCGTGGTGTCATGGCGGATGGTCACCGTCAATGCCCCCTGTTCCGCCCGGCCTGCATAAACCACCGTTCCAGAGCCGATGGCGTAGACCGGCGTTCCGTCCGGGTTGTTGAACTCCACGCCCTGATGTTGCTGGAAGTTGCCGCCCATGGTCGAGCCGTAGCGGTACGTCTGATCGATCAAGCTGTTGTCGCTCAGGGCGATGGGGCGGCGGAACCAGGTGGTGAGCGGATTGCGGGGCGGCGAGGCCGAGTCACCTGGCTGCCGGAGACAGGGCAAGGTGTCGCTCATAGGCCGGAGCCCGCACGGTGTACCGCGAATCAGCTGCCGGCCGATCAGCAGCGCGTTGCCTGGAGGAAATGCCGTGAAAGCCAGGGGCTCTGCCACCCAGCCGGCGTCGGTCCGGCGAAGCCGCTGATTGCCCCTCAGGGTTGCGACCGTCCAACCCCTCCGGTCGGTGGCCACTCGGCGTACGTACTCGCTCTTGAGAACCGGGAAGACGGTGTCGGCCGGGCCCTTGGC
>DASYVW010000031.1:0-3724 GCA_035936675.1 Gemmatimonadales bacterium | reverse complement strand
GCTTCCTCGACCTGGACCGGCTACGCGATCATCTACATCGCGAATGCACGGGAAACTTGGAAGAGCCACGGCCTCGACGTCAAGTTCCAAGACGTCGAGGATCCCAACGACCGCTTGATCGCGCTGACTGCCGGAAGGTTGGAAGGAATGGCATCCACCGTGGATGCCTTTGCCCGGGCTCAGTCCAACGGAGTACCGGCAGTAGAGGTTTTTCCCATCGACGCCTCGGTCGGTGGTGACGGCATCTTGGCCAAGAACACCATCAAGTCCGTCCAGGACCTCAAAGGGCAGAAGGTCGCGGTCAACCAGGGGTCGGTGTCGGAGTGGTTCCTAGCCCAGGTTCTCCAGAAGAACGGCTTGTCGCTGTCAGACGTCAAGGAGCAGAACATGAAGTCCGGCGAGGCCGGCGCCGCCTTCGTCGCCGGGCAGGTGGATGTCGCGGTTACGTGGGAGCCGTGGCTGAGCAAGGCTAAGGCGCGCAGCGATGGACGTGTCCTGGTCTCTTCGAAGGAATATCCGGAACTGATCATGGACAGCTTTGCTTTCCGGAAGGACTTCATCGAGAAGTACCCGGTCACCGTCAAGGAGTTCATGAAGGCCTACTACGATGCCTTCAACTGGTTCCAACAGAACACATCGGAGGGACTTGCCATCGTGGCCAAGGCCACCAGCGAGAGCGCGGACGATGTGAAGGCAGACCTCGAAACGCTCACGCTGTTCGATCTGAAGAAGGGCAAAGAGATCATGGGCACCAAGAGCAATCCCGGCAAGATCAATGACAACGTCAAAGCCGCCGGTGACTTCTGGAAGGCCCAGGGGAAGATCGACAGCCCGGTGAAGCCGGTGGACGCGGTGAATCCGGACTTCATCAACTCGCTGTAGGGGAGACCAATTGAGCCGGGTCCCTGCGGCCCGAGTAGCTCCGGCGCAGTCAGCGGCCGGTCCGCGGCGGCGCCCGGGCTTCATCCGCACCTACCTCACTCCGAAGCAAGCGATCCCCGGGCAGGCCCGGCTGATCCTGGCGGTGGGCAGCTTCGTCTTCGTTGTTGGCCTCTGGTGGCTGCTCGCCGTGCTGGTGAAGAACCCTCTCTTCGCGCCCAGCCCCTACCAGGTAGTGCTGACCTGGTGGGACATGATGGTGAATCTCGCCTTCTACAACGATGTGGGCTGGAGCACCTTCCGGATAGTCGCCGGGTTCCTGCTCGCGGCCGTGGCGGCTGTGCCGCTCGGTCTCCTGATGGGATCGTTCGAAGCCGTGCGCTCCTTCTTCAATCCGCCGATCAATGCCATTCGCTACATGCCCGCCTCCGCCTTCATTCCGCTCCTCATCCTGCTGCAGGGCCTCGGGGAGGACGAGAAGATCACGATCATCTGGATCGGCGTGTTCTTCCAACTGGTGTTGATAGTGATGGACATCGCGCACCGCGTTCCGGATGAGATGCTGAACGTTGCCTACACCCTTGGTGCTTCCCGGTGGACGGTCTTCTATAAGGTCTTTCTGCCTGCCACGTTTCCTGAGGTAGTCGATGCGCTCCGGATCACGATGGGGTGGGCTTGGACGTACCTCATCGTCGCTGAGCTCGTGGCGGCCGAGCATGGCATCGGCAGCTTCATCTTGATCGCTGAGCGCTATCTGCGGGCCGACCGGATCATCGCGGCCATCATCACCATCGGCATCCTCGGACTGATGACGGACACCCTTTTCGCCCTCATCCATCGGCTCGCATTCCCCTATGTGCAGAAGGTGCGCGCGTGAGCGAGATCGAAATCGCCGACGTTGCCATGCGCTTCCGGACTCGCCACGGAGAGCTGACGGCTCTGGAACGAATCTCGCTGACCGTTCCGGACGGTCAGTTCGCCTGCATCGTCGGGCCCTCGGGCTGCGGCAAATCGACCCTGCTGATGATCGCGGCCGGGCTGGTGACCCCTACCGAAGGCGAGGTGCTGGTTAACGGCAAGCCCACCTTCGAACCCGGCGCCGACCGCGGCATGGTGTTCCAGTCCTACTCCCTGTATCCGTGGCTGTCGGTACGGCGCAACATCGAGTTCGGGCTGGAGATAAAGAAGGTGCTCCCAGCCGAGCGTCGCAACACCTCGAGCGAGCTCATCCGCTTGATGAGGCTTGACGGCTTCGCGGATGCTTATCCGAACGCGCTCTCGGGAGGCATGAAACAGCGGGCAGCGATCGCACGGGCGCTGGCCAACGATCCCGAGGTGCTGCTGATGGATGAGCCCTTTGGCGCCTTGGACGCCCAGACGAGGCAGATCATGCAGGAGCTGCTGACCGACATCTGGCAGCGCTACCGCAAGACCGTGCTCTTCGTCACCCATGACATCGAGGAGGCAATTTTCTTGGGAGATGTCATCTACGTGATGACCAGCCGGCCGGGTCGCATCCGAACCACTCTCAAAGTCGACATCCCCCGGCCTCGCACGTTCGATACCCTCACCGGCCCGCGACTCGCCGAACTGCGTAACCAGGTCGTCGGCATCATCCACGAAGAGAGCCTGAAAGCCGTGGAGTCCGAGCTGGTCCGTGCCTGAAGGCAGCCGGCGGGCTGGACCGGGGCGCTACCGGCCGGTCGACGCCATGCGGTCTGCCAGATTCACCGGTATCGGGTCCTTCATGCGACTGCCCATCGTCACCGACATGGCTGGCGTGGACGCCGCGTTCATCGGGATCCCGTTCGACACCGCGGTGAGCTATCGGATCGGCGGGAGATTCGGCCCCGCGGCCATCCGGGAAGCATCCCGGTTGCTCCGACCGTTCAACGTCGAGCAGGGGATCGAGATCTTCGAGCATGTCTCGGCCGTCGACGCGGGCGACCTATCGGTCATACCTGGAAACGTGCAGGCAACGTACGGGGTCATCGAAGAAGGGCTGAGGTCGATCCTGGATGCTGGGGTGATTCCATTCGTCCTTGGCGGAGATCACTCCATCACCCTGGGAGAGCTCCGGGCGATCTTCAAGCGGCATGGCCCGGTCGGCCTGATCGATTTCGACTCCCACACGGACACCTGGGACAACTACTGGGGAGAGCGCTACACCCATGGCACCTGGTGTCGCCGCGCGATCGAGGAAGGGTTGATCGATACCACGAGGGCGGTACAGGTCGGCATCAGAGGTTCTCTGTATGGGCCCGAGGATCGGGATGGTGCGCGGGCGTTGGGCCTCCACTTGATTCCTACCGAGACGCTTTTGGAGCGAGGCGTTGACGAGGTGTTGCCTGAGGTGGTCGAGCGGGTCGGCAACGGTCCGGTCTTTCTCAGCTTTGATATCGACTTCGTCGACCCTGGCTTCGCGCCAGGGACCGGCACGCCCGAAGTCGGCGGACCGACCAGCCGCGACGCGCTCCGGCTGGTGCGCGGGCTGCGAGGCCTCGATCTCGTCGGGTTCGACCTGGTCGAGGTTCAACCCCAATACGACCACGGTGAGGTCACCTCGCTACTGGCTGGCACGCTGCTTCACGAATTCCTGACGCTGGTCGCCCTCAATCGCCGCGACCATCGGGAGCGCTCTGACTAGGCTCTCCATCTGGCGCCTCAATTTCGCTAGATTCGGTTCTTGTAATCCTGAGCGATCGGGAGTAGACCGAAGACGTTCCCCTGGACCCGACGCACCGTCCGCGCCCTAGTGCCGGCGAGGTGCCCCAGGCCCCCCGTGAACCGCTCCCGCGTACCCACCGCAAGCAAGGGGGTGAGGCCATGTCTAGCGAGCAGAACC
>DASYVW010000030.1:0-3669 GCA_035936675.1 Gemmatimonadales bacterium | reverse complement strand
CTTCCCCGCTTTACCGCCGTCTCTAGATCCACATAGATCTCCGTACACGGTCCGCATGGCCCCGTGTCGCCCATCTGCCAGAAATTGTCCTTGTCGCCCAGACCATAGATGCGGTGGTCAGGCAGTCCCGAGATCTCCCGCCACAATGCCCTGGCTTCATTGTCGCTGCGGTGAACCGTGACCCGAAGCCGATCGGATGAGATGCCGAGGTAAGTCGGGCTGGTGACGAATTCCCAGGCGTACGCGATCGCTTCGCGCTTGAAGTAATCGCCGAAGGAGAAATTGCCCAGCATCTCGAAGAAGGTGTGATGCCGTTTGGTGTGGCCCACTTGTTCGAGGTCGTTGTGTTTGCCGCCTGCGCGAACGCACTTCTGACAACTGGTGGCGCGCAGATAGTCGCGCTGCTCCTGCCCCAGAAAGGTGCGCTTGAACTGCACCATGCCCGCGTTGGTGAACAGGAGGGTAGGATCGTCGGCTGGCACCAATGACGAAGAAGGCACCTCGCGGTGCCCCTTAGCGACGAAGAAGTCGCTGAACAGACGGCGGATTGTGCCGGATTGCATCTGGGAAAATATAGGCGGGCTGTGACTTACGGGCTACACGACCTTATCAACCATCTCCGTGATATCCCTCCCGGTGAACCCACGCCGCGCCAGATAGGCCACCAGGCGACGTCGCTTGGTTTGCCGCGGGAGCCCACCCAACTGCGCCGCCCGTTTCTTGGCCAGCGCCAGCGGCATTTCAGTTTTCTGGGTTTCCTCGGACCACTCCGCCGCGACAGCGCGGTCGATCAGGGGGCGGTCCACGCCCATGGAGAGGAGATCGCGGGCCAGCCGCGACGGACCTCGCCCGCGGGCTGAGCGGGTCTGCACGTAACTCTGGGCAAAGGCCGCGTCGTCCAGCAGACCGAACCGGGCAGCGCGTTCCAGTGCAGCCTCAACTGCCTGCTGCGGGTGACCCTTGCGGAGCATGCGACGGCCGAGGTCGTGCCGGGCATAGGAGCGGACCTCGAGGGCGCGCAGCACAGTCCGATACGCGGCTTCCGCATCCGCGGCGCTTGCGAGCAGCTCCTGGAGGGCCGGATCCACTACCCGGCCCACCGCCAATCCCTCGGCACTGGCCAGCTCCCGGGGCACTGCGCCGAAGCGGGCTCCGTCGATCTCCACCCGGACGGCGTCCGGGCGCCGGGGATCGGGATCGACCGCGGTAATCCGGAGAGAGCTGTCCACTGTTACTCGTCCGACTCTTCCCTAGCCCCGACACCGACAGGAGCGTGCACGCCGAGGAGCTCCTTGACCTTTCCTTCGACCTCGGTCATGAGGACCGGATTGTCGCGCAGGAAGAGCTTGGCATTTTCGCGGCCCTGGCCGATTCGCTGGTCGCCGTAGGAGTACCAGGCGCCGGACTTCTGGATGATGTTGGCCTCGGCGGCGAGGTCCACTAGGAGCGAGGTGTGGCTGATACCTTCGTCGAACATGATGTCGAACTCGGCCTGCCGGAACGGCGGCGCCACCTTGTTCTTGACCACCTTGACCCGGACGTGGTTGCCGATGACCGTCTCGCGTTCCTTAACCGGACCGATCCGGCGGATATCGAGCCGGAGGGAAGCGTAGAACTTGAGCGCCTTGCCGCCGGTGGTGGTCTCCGGGTTGCCGAACATGACGCCGATCTTCTCCCGCAGCTGATTGATGAACACCACGGCACAATTGGAGCGGTTGATGGCGCCGGCCAGCTTCCTCAGCGCCTGACTCATCAGCCGGGCCTGGAGCCCCATATGGCTCTCGCCCATCTCACCCTCGATCTCGGCCTTGGGCACCAGCGCGGCAACCGAGTCGATGACCACGATATCCACCGCGCCCGAGCGAACCAGGATCTCGACGATCTCGAGCGCCTGCTCCCCGGTGTCGGGCTGCGACACGAGGAGGTTCTCGATGTCTACACCGAGCTTCTTGGCGTAATCGATGTCGAGAGCGTGCTCGGCGTCCACATAGGCGGCGACTCCGCCCATCTTCTGGACGTTGGCGGCCAGGTGGAGAGTGAGCGTCGTCTTGCCCGACGACTCCGGCCCGTAGATCTCGGTGATGCGGCCGCGGGGTATGCCCCCCACCCCCGTGGCCGCGTCCAGATTGATGGCCCCGGTGGGAATGGCAGCCACTTTCACCCGGGGCGAATCGGCGCCCATTCGCATGATGGATCCCTTGCCGAGCTGCTTCTCGATCTGGGAGATGGCCAGTCCGAGCGCCTTCCGGCGATCGGCGTCGAGCCGGGATTCGTCAGCAGCCATTGTTTCCTCAGTGAAAAAGTGACCGATTTTGATACACACTAGAAGGCGACACCAAGCTAATACCGAAAACTTGCCGAAGCAAGACTATCTTAGTGGCTGATTTTGAGTCACAGCCGAATGGGTGCCCTCGACTAGCCAAAGGTTCGCCGGGAGTCCCCCTGCAATCGCCACGCGTCTTCGATGTGCTCGATTGTGTACTGCCCCGGCCCGTGCTCGTGCACTGCCACGACGTCGAACCGGTACTCATCATTCTGCCGGCCGTACCGGAGACACCAGACCGAGGCCACCTTGGCGATGGTCGATTGTTTCCGCCGTCCCACCGACTCGACCGGACTGCCCTGGGCCACCGATCGTCTCGTCTTGACCTCCACGAACGCGACCGTATTGCCCCGCCTGGCGACGAGATCGATATCGTGGCGACCAAGCTTGAGACGATGGGCTTCGATGTCCCACCCGCACGATACCAGATAGCCGATGGCGGTCCGCTCTCCCCAAAGACCGCGCAGCTGTCTTAGATCTTCCCACTCGCTAGTTGGAATGAAGTCGCGGGTATTCGGCATGCCGGCAGGCTAGCAGCGGCGGCGGCCCGGTGCGGCATCATTTCGGAGAGCGCGGGGGCCGAAACGCGCCGCTCAGTCTGGCCTCAGGCGTCGATACGTTCCCGAGTCTCTCCGCCCGAGACTGTGACGAGAGATAGTACTCCCCTTTGTGATTGACGATCACCGGATCGGCGCCGGAACGATAGGAGATCCCCTCGTTCAGCTGCTCGAAGTTGTACTTGTAGTCGATGTCGATGGGATTACAGTAGGTGCGGGCGCCGGCGGACTGGCTGGCGCAGGGCGCCGGGAGCAAGCAGAGACCGGTTGCTGTGAGCAAAGCGGCAACGTCGCAGCGTTTAATCAAATGGAGCCCTTCGTCGTCCCGGAGAAGGCTTAAACGCCTACCCGCAATACTCATCCAACTGATCGAATCCCACCAGCACGTCCCGAGGCTTGCTGCCGTCGGGAGGACCCAGTATCCCGGCGTAGTGTAGCTGGTCGATGATCCGCGCCGCGCGTCCATAACCGATCCGGAGCCTGCGCTGAAGCAGCGAAGTTGACCCGCCCTGGTTTTGAATGCAGGCTTCGGCGGCTTCGCGGAAAAGCGCGTCCCGCTCCCCCTCATCGGCCTGCCCGCCGGCTTCTCCTTCGACCTCCTGCGAGCGCATCAGCTCGAGAATGTCGGGCTCCGGAACTTCGCCCCCCTGGGCCGCGACCCGGCGGTTCTCCCGGCGCTTCGCGAACCATTTCATCAGTTCTTCAGTCTCCTCGGTGGAGATGAAGGCCCCCTGGAGTCGCATCGGCTCACTTTTCCCGGGCGGCAGAAAGAGCATGTCTCCGTTCCCC
>DASYVW010000029.1:0-4835 GCA_035936675.1 Gemmatimonadales bacterium | reverse complement strand
GGCTACTCGGTCTCGGCCACGACGCGGGCCAAGCGTCCCGGCGAGCGCGATGGAGTGGATTATCACTTTCTCTCGCGGGCGGAGTTCGAGCGGCGGCAGAAGGCGGGCGAGTTTATCGAGTGGGCCACGTACGCCGGCGAGCTGTACGGCACGCTCAAGAGCGAGATCGAGCGCATCTTCTCGCAAGGGCGGCATGCGGTGCTCGACGTGGAGGTCGAGGGAGCCCGGCAGATCCGGCGCAACTTCCCGAACTCCCTGCTCCTGTTCGTGCTGCCGCCGTCGGCTGCCGTCCTGCTGAAACGGCTGGCCGGCCGCAACACGGAGGACCCGGCCATCCTGCGGCAACGGATGATCCGCGCCGCGGAGGAGCTGGCCGTAGTGTCGGAGTATGACTACGCGATCGTGAACGAGGATTTGGTCGCTGCGGTGTCGCAAGTCGCCGCGATTCTGGAGGCAGAGGCGCGGCGGGTTCCCCGGCAGCGGGCACTGCCCGAGTTTGTCGATGAGCTGCGACAGGACCTCATCGCGGCCGCGGGGAAGATTGGGAAGAAGGCGCGAGTCGCGCCTAGCAAACCATCACGGAGACAAGAATGAGAATCATCACCCCCGCAGAAGTGGCAAAGCAGGCCGGCAACAAGTACCTCGGCGTGCTGGTCGCAGCCAAGTTCGCTCGTTTTCTGAACGAGTTCCCCAAGGACCACCTCGCCCGGCCGACCGAGAAGCTCACCACGAAGGCGATGCAGGAGCTCGTGGATGGCGAACTGAATTACAAGCTGCTCCGCCGCCGCCGCTCCGAGACGTGACCGTGTGGGCCGGCCGGCACGTCGTTCTGGGCGTGTCCGGCGGGATCGCGTGCTATAAGAGCTGCACTCTCGCTCGCCGCCTGACCGAGGCGGGAGCGCGGGTGGACGTGGTGATGACGCAGGCGGCGGCGGAGTTCGTCCGGCCCGTGACATTCGAGGCACTGACAGGGCGTCCCGTCCAGAGCTCCCTCTGGGAGCCGGGTGGGGCGCTTTCGCATGTGCGGCTGGGCCAGGCCGACCTCATCATCGTGGCGCCCGCGACGGCGCACCTCCTGGCTCGGCTGGCCCATGGGTTCGCCGATGACGTGCTCACCGCGCTGTTGCTTGCTCGAACCGCACCGCTCCTGGTAGCGCCCGCCATGAACGATGAGATGTTCGCCCATCCCGCGACCCAGGCCAACCTTCAGACGTTGCGTTCGAGTGGCGTCGCGTTCGTCGGCCCGGAGATCGGCTCCCTGGCCGAGGGACCATCGGAACGGCCGGGGCGCATGAGCGAGCCCGAGACGATCCTGGCGCACGCGGCCCGGCTGCTCCGGGCCGGGCGGCTCACCGGTCGGAGGGTGGTGGTGACTGCGGGCCCGACCCGCGAGTCGATCGATCCGGTCCGGGTGGTGACCAATCGCTCGAGTGGAAAGATGGGATACCGTGTGGCCGAGGTGGCCTGGGAGCGCGGGGCCGACGTGGTGCTGATCTCGGGACCGGTGGCGCTGCCCGAACCGACCGGGGTCCGAATGAAGTGGGTCGACTCTACCGAGGAGTTGGAGGACGCGGTGCGGACGGAGCTGCCGGCCGCTGACGTGCTGGTGATGGCGGCGGCGCCGGCCGACTACCGCCCGAGCAGCCCGAGCGACAGCAAGCGATCCCGCATCGACGGCGCCCTCGCGATCCCCATGGAGCCCACCACCGACGTGCTCGACGCCACCCGCGAAGCCCGGAAGTCCGGCAGCGTCGTCGTGGGGTTTGCCCTGGAGACCGGAGACGCGCTGGCCAAGGGGCTTGCCAAGCTGGAGCGCAAGGACCTCGATCTCATCGTGGTGAACGATGCGCTCGAGCCGGGCGCGGGATTCGAGAAGGACACCAATCGCGTGGCGCTGCTGGGCCGCGACGGCACCCGCAAGATCCTTCCGCTCCAATCGAAGCGCGACGTGGCCGAGGCGATCCTCGACCTGGTGGAGCAGACCCTTGACCGATGAATGGGCGAGGTATCTGCGGCAGCAGATCGAGCTCGGAGGATCAGAGGTGATTCTTAGTCGGGCGTCCGAGAGTCCGCCTGTCGAACCGTCCGCCCGTCCGCCCGTCCGCCCGTCCGCCTGGACAAAGGGCGCGCCGCCCATCCCCGGGCCCGGCCTCGCCGTCGAATCGCCGGAGCATCACCTCCTCGGCGACGATCTCCTATCGCTGACCACGATCGAGGAGGTAGCGGAACGGATTCGCACGACCTATTGCTGCGGTTTGTGTCCCCACCGCACCAATGCGGTCCCGGGCGAGGGGAATCCGAGCGCAAGACTGTTTCTGGTGGGAGAGGGACCGGGCGCCACCGAAGATGCGCAAGGGCGGCCGTTCGTCGGCCAGGCGGGAACGTTACTCAACGGGATCCTCGAGGCTATTGAGATTCCGCGGGATTCAGTGTACATCACGAACATTGTAAAATGTCGACCTCCCCAGAATCGAAAGCCTCTGCCGGATGAGATCGCGGCTTGCATTCCATATCTCCATCGCCAACTGGAAATCATTCGACCGAAAGTGATTCTTGCCCTGGGCAGCACGGCCGCGGAGGCCATGCTGGGGGTCAGAAAGAGTCTGGGAGAGCTGCGCGGCAAGGTGCACACGTACAACGGCATTCCGCTGATCGTGACGTATCATCCCGCGGCGCTGCTCCGCAACCCGAACTGGAAGAAGCCGGCCTGGGATGACGTCCGTATCGCAAGACAATTACTCGACCGCTGATCCCTACGTCGGCCGGTCCGCGCCGTGGAGCCAGGAGGCCGAGCAGGCCGTGCTGGGCGCCATGCTGCTGGATCAGGACGCAGCGCTGCGCGCGGCCGAGCTGGTGGACGACACGATGTTCTACCGGGAGCCGCACCGGCGGCTCTTCCGGGCGATGCTCGCACTCACCGAGCATCGGGTGGTCATCGACCACATCACCTTGCGGGACGAGCTGCTCCGCCGGGGCGAGCTGGAGATCGCGGGCGGGCTCGAATACCTCGCCGAGCTGGTGGACGCCGTCCCCACCGCCGCGAACATCGAGTTCCACGCCAAGATCGTCAAAGACAAGGCCATTCTCCGCCGTTTGATCGAGACCTCTACCTCGATCATCACCGAAGCGTACGACGGCCACTCCACGGCCAACGATCTCCTCGACACCGCCGAATCAAAGATCTTCCAGATCTCGCAGCAGCGGGGTGACGAAGGATTCACCCGGCTTAAAGAGATGCTGTGGCCCACGATGGAGCGCATCGAAACGCTCCAGCGTAGCGGCAAATCGATTACCGGAGTGCCGAGCGGTTTCCAAGATTTGGATGAGATGACGTCAGGGTTCCAGAAAAGCGAGTTGGTCATCGTCGCCGCGCGTCCGTCCATGGGAAAGACGGCGTTTTGCCTCAACGTCACCACCCAGGCCGCGGTGGACGGGTTCGGGGTCGCGGTGTTCTCGCTGGAAATGTCCAAGGAGGCGCTGGTGCAGCGCATGCTCTGTGCCGAGGCGCGGGTGGACAGCCAGGCGGTGCGGCGGGGAACGCTCAGGGATCCCGACTTTACCCGGCTGGCACGCGCGGCGGGCATTCTGCAGAGCTGCCCGGTCTGGATCGACGACTCGCCCGCACTTACGCTGCTCGAGATGCGCTCCAAGGCCCGCCGACTCAAGGTGGAAAATGACGTGCGGCTGATCGTGGTGGACTATCTCCAACTGATGCGGAGCCCGGAGTACTCGGAGAACCGGGTGCAGGAGATCTCCGACATCTCCCGCTCGCTCAAGGGACTCGCCCGCGAGCTGGAGATTCCCGTCATCGCCTTATCGCAGCTCTCCCGGGCGTCGGAGCAACGCGGAGGCGAGCGCCGGCCCATCCTGTCGGACCTGCGCGACTCGGGCGCCATCGAGCAGGACGCTGACGTGGTAATCTTCATCCACCGGCCCGAGATGTACCAGAAGGAAGACAGCGAAGGTAACAGCCTCCAGGGGTTGGCGGAGGTCATCGTCGGCAAGCACCGCAACGGTCCTACCGGCACGGTAAATCTGTACTTCCACAAGCAGTTTACCCGGTTCGACAACCGCACCGAGCGCGAGGCGCCGGAATAAATGGCCAAGCCGAAGTCGGTCTACCGCTGCACCGAGTGCGGTCACGAGCACCCCAAGTGGGCGGGCCGTTGCGAGGCGTGCGGGGAGTGGAACTCGATCGCCGAAGAGCCGGCGATTGAGCGGGGCAGGGGGGCAGTGGGGCGGGGCAGGAAAACGGGTCGTGCTTCACCCGCCGCGGCACCCGCCCGCCTGCGAGATGTGGCCACTACGCCACTCGAACGCTGGCGCACGGGCCTACCCGAATTTGACTACGTGCTAGGGGGTGGAATCGTCCCCGGCTCGATGACTTTGATCGGCGGTGAGCCAGGAATCGGCAAGTCCACGCTGCTGCTCCAGGCGGCGGCACGGCTGGAGACGGCGGGCCGCACCGTTCTCTATACCAGCGGCGAAGAGTCGCCTGACCAGCTGCGGCTTCGGGCGGATCGGCTGACTGAAGACGCCGGCGCGGTGCACGTGCTGGGGGAAACCCGGCTCGAATCCATTATCGAGGCGGCGGGCGCCATCGCGGCCGATGTGGTGGTGATCGACTCGATCCAGACCATCTACACCGGAACGCTGGAAAGTGCGCCCGGCAACGTGGGCCAGGTGCGCGAGTGCTCGGGCCAGCTGATGCGCTTTGCCAAGGAGAGCGGAACTTCCGTCATCGTGGTCGGACACGTGACCAAGGGTGGCGGGATCGCGGGCCCGAAGACGCTGGAGCACATCGTGGACACGGTGCTCTACTTCGAGGGCGAGAA
>DASYVW010000028.1:0-1560 GCA_035936675.1 Gemmatimonadales bacterium | reverse complement strand
GGGACGGCTGGGCCGCGAGCGGCACGCACCCCGCTCTCGCAGGCAGGGACTGCGTCGTTTTCGTGGGTCAGGCCAAGGCACCGCCCACGACTCTCAAGTACGTGCGCTCGGGGAAAGAGGGGGTTACGGTCTGCGATGACGCCTCGGCTCCGTCGGAGCCACCGGCTGCTCCGCCGGCCAAGCCCAAGCCGACGCTCGCCGATACCGGAAGCGTGCTGGATCTTCTGGACCCGCGGGTGGTTATGAAGGTCGATCTGCGTAACCTGGCGCACTCGCAGGAAACCTATTTCGCCATGCAAGGGACCTACGCTCGCCGGACCGAGCCTATGGCTTTGCAATACCTCTGGCATCGGGACGTTCGGGTCAAGATTCTGGCAGCCGATGACCAGTCGTGGGCGGCCAAGGCCACCCATGCCAGGTTTCCCGGGAAGAGCTGCGTCATCTGGTTTGGGGCGGTGGCCCAGCGACCCGCGACCGATGCTCAGCACCGGCACGAAAATCAGTCGGGAGTGCCCGTGTGTGACGACTAACCCAAGCCCTCAGCCCCTCGAACCGATACTCTAGCCGTAGGACCAGCGCGGATCTTTCTCTGCGCCCTGGTGGTTTCTCACAACTGATCGGCAGGATCGCACCCCTCCACCTGAGGGTCGCGACAAAGGCAAACCCGTCGAAAGGCGGGGACGCAAAGCCCCGAGGCTACCGCCGGCACACCGATGCCGGCCATGCCAGTCGAGCTGCCGAACGAGCCAATGGAGGGGTTCATGCTATCCACCCCATGGAGTCTCGGCTTCGTGCTCGCCGTTATTCTGGGCGCAATGCTCGTACCCGGCTGTCGCCCCCAGGATGGACCTTCTCAATTCGGCTCGAGCCACGCGCCTCCAAACCAGTACATCGTGGCAATCAAGGGGAGTTCTGTCGGGCGGTGTCGCGGGGTGGAAGTGGCGGACAGCTCCGAGACCCGACCTGCCGCACCATGTCCAACAGAATCAGCCTATCAGCCACGACCCTGAGCCGGTATTCATCCCCGCCGCTGGGCACTCGAAGGTAGTACGCGCCCGGCTCTCCTGAAGTCACCGAACCAAGCAGCTTTCCATCAACGGTTCTGGCTACGGCGGCGCGCTCGGCGGCCCTCGCATCCGGCGCAAAGACGACCACGAGCAAGTCCCGAGCGACCGCGGTTGACCCTGCGGCGCCACAGGCCGCGCTCAGAATGCTATCTGTCGGCTCCGGACGGGCGGCAGTGGTGCCGGTTGTTGTCTTGCTCCCGGGTGTCTTCGGGCGAACGGTGTCAGAGGCGGGTCGGGTACTATCGGCCGCCAACACACTATCGGGGTGGGAAGCCGGCTGACTGTCTGATGCGGCCGGGGCCGTGCTACCGGAATCTGGAACCTGTCCGACCATCGCCGGCGGGACGATCAAGAGACCCAATCCCAGTAGCCAAAGCCCATAGCCCATAGCCCATAGCCTACAGCTTTTGATACGCCGACAGCGTCAGAAATTCAGGAAACACCTCCGCCGAGAAGAGCCCATCGAGCAACTCACCCGCGCTCGCCAATCGCG
>DASYVW010000027.1:0-2672 GCA_035936675.1 Gemmatimonadales bacterium | reverse complement strand
CTCGTACTCGCCTCGAGCGAGCGCTTCCCGGGCCGGCGTGAGCGATGCGGCATGGTCGCGACCATTACCCGCGACCGTCATCCGACCGGCCACCGGGTTGTCCAGGACGATCACGCCGGCGGCCGACAAGGCGTAGATGGTGCGCGCGACATCGAACTCGGAGCGTCCGAGCGCGCTGGCCAGCGCGTGCAGGTCTCTCTGCCCGTCAACCGCCGCCAGCACCTCCCACTCGAATGGCAGCAGATCCAACCGGCCGGTGGAGGGAGTGTCGGGAGGCGGGAGCTTCGGCACCACGCGCAGGTGCGGGACCTTGGCCTCGATGCGGGACCACTCGTCATGCCGCCGCGCCGCTTCCATGAGCAGCGCCTCGGCCGGAATCCGAACCGGATGCTCGACCATCGCCTCGCAGGCGGCCCCGTCTTCGAAGCGGAAGTAGCCTTCCGACCAGCCGAGCAACTGGAAGATGGTGTCCTCGACCTGGCCCTTGAGCTGCCGGTCCAGCTCCCGCCGCGCGACGACGCCGTTGGCGACGAGAATGTCTCCGAGCCGGCGCGGGTCTCCCGATTCCTGCAGTGCCCGGGCCCGGTCCAGGTCCTGCTCCGAGATCTTGCCCAGCCGCACCAGGCGTGCGCCCAGCGGCTGCGAGTTTGCCAGCGACGCGGCCACGACGCCACCCCGGTCGAAGGAGACCGTGCCCGACGTCTGCCGCAGCTCGGACGTGACCCGCAGAACTCCGCTTTTCCGGCCGAGATCCAGCAGCTGGAACACGTCCTGGATGTGGAATTCCTTGAGAGGTCCCTCGAGGGCCACTGGTCAGCCCGCCGTTGCGAAGATGTGCTGGAGATCGCGCGCGGAGCGCGCGCGGCTGCGCGCTTCAGTGGCGAACGGGCCCTCCGGCTCCAGGTGAATCACCCGCTCCCATACCTGAACCGCCTGATCGAACTGCCGCTGCCGGGCAAAGCAGGTGCCCTGGTGATACAGGGCCGCCGTGTGCTCCGGATCAAAGCGCAGCACCCGGGCAAAGGCCTCGAGCGCCTGCACCGTGCGGCCGTCCTGGAGCAAGGCTTCCCCGAGCGCTGTGAGTGCCTCGAGCTCGTACGGATCGGCCTCCAGCACCCGCACGAGCACCGGGATGGCCGCCTTTGGCGACTCGGTGCGGCGGATCAGATCGGCCAACGCGAGCGCGGCAGCCCCGTAGGTGGGCAGGAGATCGAGGGCGCGCTCGTACGCCGCTCGGGCCGCAGTCCAGTTCTGCTGCTCCTCCTCCAGGGCGCCCAACTCGTACCAAACCCGGACCATCGAAGCGTCCAGCTGGAGAGCCGCGTTGAATGCGGCGAGCGCGGCCGCGCGGTCTCCCAGCCGAACCGAGGCCTGGGCTTGCAGATGGAAGAGGTCGGGGCGGCCAGGCGCGAGGGTTTGCGCACGCTGAATCGACTGGAGGGCGTCAGCGGTGTTACCGACCGCGACCCGCACTCTGGCCTGCGCGACGAGCACGTCGACATCGCGCGGCACCCGGCCGGCGAGCTCCTCGGCGAGCGCTTCCGCATCCTGGGCGCGACCGAGCGCGAGGAGCGCCAGGATCTCGCCCAGGGTCGCGTCCGAATCGGCGGGAACCAGCGCTCGCGCCTCCCGGTACCGCTCGAGCGCCTCACCGTGGAGCCCCCGCTTGGCAAAGATGTGCCCGAAGAGAATCGCGGTGGCGTGCCTCGGTGCTCCACGAGCCACCGCGCGATTCAGCTCGGCGCGAGCGAGATCGAGCAGGCCCTTGGTGACGAAGGCGCGGGCTTGGCGGAGTAAGTCGTCGGCCGGCTCCTGCGAAGGGGCCGGCTCTTCAGGAGCCAGCTCCTCGAACAGACGGTCCAGAGCCGGCGAATCGTAGCTGAACTCGCCTGCAAGCTCCTCGCCGCTGACGTCGGCCACCAGCTCCGGGGCGATGGCAATGTTGGGATCTTCGAACTGAAGGTCGATCGTGAGCGCGAACTTCTGAGGAACGTAGAGGGGCTCCAGCTCGAGCGCCCGCCGGGTCTCCCGCAAGGCGCCGTCGTAGTCGCCCAGCTGGCTCAACACGAAGCTCAGGTTGTAGTGGGCCGCCGCAAACTCGGAATCGGCGTCGACCGCGCGGCCGAACGCATTGCGGGCATCCTCGAAACGCTTGAGCTCCATGAGCGCAAGGCCGACCCCATTCCACGCAGTGGCGCTGGAGGGCTGTTCGGAGAGAGCGCGCTGGTACTCTTCCAACGCGGGTTTGAGCTGCCGCCGCTGGAACAGCAGCAGGGCCAGGTTCAGGCGCGCAGTAAACAGCGGCTGGGACCCTCCGAGGGCCTGGCGGAACGCCGCCACCGAGTCATCGCTGGAGCGCTCGCTCGCCCGGAGCACACCCAGGTTGTTCCACGCCAGCTGGTATGCGGAATCGGCGGCAACTGCCTTCTCATATGACGCGAGTGCTTCCTCGCGTTGCCCCGATTGGTGCAGGCACACCCCGCGCTCGTTCCAGAGCTTGGGCGAGTCCGGATACTCTCCCACCAGAGCCTGGTAGAGCTCCAGCGCAGCCGGGAGATCACGGCGCAGCAGGTGCACCTCGGCCATGGCCTGGAGATTGAGCCGCCGATCCTCGTCTACATCGAGACCGAGCTGATACTCACGCAGTGCGTCGTCGTAGTAACCCTTCTGCC
>DASYVW010000026.1:0-3672 GCA_035936675.1 Gemmatimonadales bacterium | reverse complement strand
TGGGGAGCCGGATTGCAGGCGGATACATCGAGGCCGCCTACAACGTGCTGTCGGCGTTCGTGCCGGCGTCCGCCCAGCGGCTCAACGCTTTTCTGCGTTACGAAAACTACGATACCCAGGCCGAGGTACCTGCGGGCCTGGTGAAGGATGAGACGCTCGCGCGGCGGATCACCACCTTTGGGCTCTCGTACAAGCCGATCTACAATGTGGTGCTCAAGGGAGACTACCAGCTTCAGCGCAACAAGGCGGGGGTTGGTGAAGGCGAGGTGTTGGCTTTGGGAGTTGGATATCAGTTCTAGACCAGTGAGAGGTAAGAGGTGAGAGTTAAGAGGGTTCCCTTAAGCATCTCCAATCAGCTAAATGGCCGCACCGGCTCAGGTCTCGCGGCTTTGCTGTTCATTTCCCTCTCCCTTCTCACTTCTCACCTCTCACCTCTCGTGGCCCAATCAGCTCCACCCGCCAAGGTCACCAAGTCGGTCGAACGGATCTTCGGCACGGGCCTACAGGTGGATACTCTGAAGGTCGATACCGCGTCGGTGCTCCGGGTCTCCAAAGGCGGCAAACTGTTCGGCTTCGCTCGGGTGCGGAATGTCAAAGGGAAGGATCAGCCGATCACTTTCCTCGTCGCGATCGACTCTCAGGACGTCCTCAAGGACGTGGACATACTGGTCTACCGTGAGCCGTACGGGGGAGAGGTCGCCTACGAGCCCTGGCGCAAGCAGTTCCGGGGCAAGGCAGCTACCGCCCCGCTCGTTGTGGGGAACGACATCAAGAACATCTCCGGCGCCACCATCAGCTCCCATTCGGTGACCCTCGGCGTGCGCCAGACCCTGGCCGACCTCACCGCGTGGCACGCCGCGGGCAAGATCAGGTGACCGCCGACCGGCCGCTCTCGTGGAGCAGTCTTCCTGAGACCATCCGGGCGCTGGGGCGATGGATTACCGTCGTGCAGCTGGTGGGCTATACCACCTCGCTGGTCTTCATCCGGCACACCACGGGACTGACGCCGGGCGGTGTGGTCACGCGGTACCGCGGGTCCGACCCCAACACCGCCGAGGGGGCTATGCAGTTTGCCAAGTCATTCTCGGAGATGCTCACCGTCACCCACACGCACCTCTTCAGCATGGCGGCCATCTTCGTCTTCAGCGGGCTGGGGCTGGCGCTCTGTGCTCGTCCGTCCGAGCGGTGGCGCCGCATCCTCATCGTCGAGCCGTTCGTGGCGCTGCTGGTCTCGTTCTCCGCGATGTGGCTCATGCGCTACGCCGACCCCGGGTTCAGCTGGCTGCTCGCGGTCTCGAGCGGATTGATGGCGATCACCTTCTACGTGCAATCCTTCCTCATACTGCGCGAGCTGATGACTCGCTCCCCGGTGGCTGGATGAAGCGGCGGTCTTTTTTGGGGGCGCTCGGGGCCGGTGTCGGTGCGCTCCTGCCCGGACCCCTGCGTGCCGCCGTACCGCCGTACCGCCCCTTCGCTGCGCTCAGGGCAGGCTGTACCGCCTTACCGCCTTACCGCCCCTTCATCGAGCGTTGGTCCTGGGCCATGGGCCAGCCGGTTCACCTCCAGCTCTTCGCCGACTCGGAGAGCCACGGCTACGACGCGGCTGCGGCTGCTCTGGCGGAGCTTCGCCGGGTCGAGAGCCGGCTCACGTTGTTCGATGACGCGAGTGATCTGGTCGAGCTGAATCGGCACGCGGGCGGGCCCGGGCTCCGGGTTGGGGAGGATCTCGCCTGCGTCCTCTGCGCCGGTCTCAGGATGGAGCAGGCGACGGCTGGCGCATTCAACCCTGCGATCGAGCCTCTGATGCGTGCCTGGGGGTTCCATGTCCCCCGGGCAACCGAGCCGAGCCCGGCGGAGATCCGGGAAGCACGAGAGGCGGTCAGAACAGCCAGGATCATGGTGAGCGGCGATCGGGTTACCGTCCCTCAGGAGGCCACCCGGCTGGACCTGGGGGGCATCGGGGTTGGCTACGGCCTCGACCGAGCCGCGTCGGCGCTGCGGCGGCTGGGGATTCACAGCGCGTTTCTCGATGTGAGCGGCGATTGTATTGCCATCGGTGCGCCTCCCGGGCAGGAGGACGGTTGGCCGGTCGACATTGCCGGCCCGGGGATCGGCACCGGCATCCTGGCAACGACTCGGCTGCGTGATGCGGCGCTGGCCACCTCAGCCAATACGATGTCGGTAGTGCGTTACGGGCGAGCCGTGCGGGGACACGTGATGAATCCCGAGACGGGATGGCCGGCCGATGCGCTGGTCCAGGTCAGCGTGGTCGCGCGGACCGGTATCGAGGCGGATGCGCTGTCGACTGCGATGTTGGTGTCAGGAGAGCCGGCCGAGGGCGTACTCTGGTACCAAAAGGCGTGAACCGTTGACGCTTTTCACCGAGTAGTGTCCCGCGGCTGCTCCCGCGCCCTCGCCGCTACCCGGGCGCGCTCCCGCTCCAGGGTAGACTGCTTGTTCTGCCAGTCTTCCGATGTCAACGCGCCATACGAGAGCGTGAACGAGTCATCCACCGGAATACTCTCCTCGAAGACGTAGATCGCACTGGCCTGGTCGCGAACGCCTAGCTGCCCCGAGGTGAACCTCGGGGTGAGTGGAATGGTACCGATGGGGCGGAAAACGCGATTCCGGATGAGCAGGGTGAGGGTTTGGGCATCGAAGCGCACGTCCGACCGGACCCCGAAGAAGCTCACCAGTGCCAGGCCGGGCTGGGACACGCCGGCCCCGGAGGCGACGGAATCGATTTCCCGCCGGTGGTTCTCCACCAGACCCAGAATTGATTCATAGGCATCACGGGCCAGAAGCCGGGTGACGCGGAGATCCAGTGGGATGAAGCGGATCTCGAGGTCGTCGTTCCGCACCCGCAGCGCGAGGTCGTTCTGGGACAGCGTGCCGTACCCCGGCGGCAAGGCCCGAACTCGTTCTCCGGACTGTTGCCCGCGGACTGGCGCGGCGCAGCCCAGCAGGGCCACCACGGCGAACCACTGACGCGTTCTCACGAGATCTCCTCTCCGGCGGCGGCGATGATGCTGGCGGCCAGCTCCGGGATTCCCGTCCCGAATCGGCTGCTGGTCAGTTGAATCTGGTCCGGCCGGAGTCCCAGGCTCACCGCCAGCTCTCGCTCTCGAGTCCTCAGCGCCGAGCGCGTGAGCTTATCGGCCTTGGTAAAAGTGGCGAGGACGGGCCGACCGCTTTCGACCAGCAGCTCCTGCATCTCGAGGTCCTCCCGCGACGGATCGTGACGAATATCGAGCAGCCACACGATACCGGCCAGCGCCTCTCGGGTGCGCAGGTATCCGGTCACCAGCTTCCGGTAGCCGGCACGGTCGCCCTTGCTCGCCCGCGCGAAGCCGTAGCCCGGGAGGTCGACCAGGTACAGTTGGGGAAGCCGGTAGAAGTTGAGGAGTGTGGTCTTGCCGGGCGAGCCGCTCACCCGCGCCAGGCCGGGCCGCCCCACGAGCGAGTTCAAGAGACTCGATTTCCCAACGTTCGACCGCCCGATGAAGGCGATCTCGGGGAGCGGAGGCTCAATCCTGACCTTGAAGTCGGGAAAGGAACCGACGAATTCAATGGGCTGGGCGGCGAGAGGGTTAGCTCCCGCTTGCACGAAGGGCGGACCGCGGTCCGCCCCCACATCCCCGTCTTTGCCTGTCCGCCCGTCCGCCCGCGCCC
>DASYVW010000025.1:0-4880 GCA_035936675.1 Gemmatimonadales bacterium | reverse complement strand
ACCATGTACGCCCGCTCCGCCGGCGAGATCGAGGTGCCGCATGAGAAGCACGCGGGCGACACCCTCAGCACCCGGGTCCGCTATCACGGCCTCGTCCGCGACGGTCTGATCATCGGCAAGAACCAGTACGGCGACCGCACCATCTTCGCCGACAACTGGCCCGACCGGGCCCACCTCTGGCTGGCGTCGCAGGATCATCCGAGCGACAAGGCGACCGTGGCGTTCCACGTGCAGGCGCCGCTCGAGGACCAGGTGATCGCGAACGGCGTGCTGGAGAAGATCGATACCCTGCCGTACGGCCACGCCGTCTGGCACTACCGGCTGGACACGCCGATTCCGGTGTACACCATGGTGGTCGGCATCGGCCGGCTGGCGCGCACCAAACTCCCCGACGCAAACTGCGCGGTGAAGTGCATTCCAGTCTCGGTGTGGGCCTACCCCCGGGACTCGGCCTACGCCGTGAGCGATCCGTTTCGCCGTGCGAGCCAGATCGTGGACTACTTCAGCAGCCTCATCGGCCCGTTTCCCTATCCCAGCCTGGCGCACGTGGAGTCGAGCACGCGCTTCGGCGGCATGGAGAACGCCACCGCGATCTTCTACGACGAGAAGCGGTACGGGACCAGGAACCTGGGCGAGCCGGTGGTCGCCCATGAGACGGCACATCAGTGGTTCGGCGATGCGGTCACCGAGGCCGACTGGCATCACCTGTGGCTCTCCGAGGGGTTCGCCACCTACCTCGAGGCGCTCTGGCGCCGGCACGCCGATGGCGACAGCGCCTTCCGTGCGGAGATGCGAACAGCTGCCAACACGGTCTTCGGCTCCAAGGACACCGAGCGACCCGTCATCGACACCGCCGAGTCGAAGCTGGTGGATCTGCTCAACAGCAACAATTACCAGAAGGGGGCCTGGGTCCTCCATCAGCTCCGGGGGCTCGTGGGCGATTCCGCGTTCTACGCGGGCCTCCGGCGCTACTACGCGGTCTACCGCGACAGCACCGCCCTCTCGTCCGATTTCGCCAGAATCATGTCCCAGGCTGCGGGGAAGGATCTCGACTGGTATTTCCGTCAGGCGCTCACCCAGCCGGGATATCCGGTGCTCGACCTGCGCTGGAAGCACAAGGGGAAGAAGCTGACGCTGGATGTCGCGCAAACCCAGAAGCCCGAGTGGGGGACGTATCGTATTCCCGGCCTCGAGATACTGGTGGATGGAAAGCCGTTCCGAATCGACGTGGCGGGCAGGCAGACCAGGCAGGTGATCGAGGGCGTACCGCGGAAGCCGAAGCAGGTCGAGGTGGATCCGAACGGATGGTGGCTTCTGAAAACCAACAACGTGAGCGGGAACTGAAAAGCGTGAGCGGCAAGCGGGACCGGGCCCGTTGAGTAGATCCCTCGCTGTGCTCGGGATGAGGTGGTTGTCCCGCTCACCGCTTACGCTCGTCCTAGTCCCGCTCACGCTTTTGCTTCTTACCGCCTGTGAGGGCACTCTGCCGCCCCTACGAGGAAAGGCCGAGGTCGGCCGCGATGCGTACGCGGTCTTCGTGGGCGGCAGCGGCAACTCGAGCGATCTGTACGCCGTGCGGGGCGACGGCGGCCCTGCCATTCCCCTCACCTACACCCCGGTCGCGGAGCTTGCTCCGGCCCTCGCTCCCAATGGGTGGACGGTAGCGTTCCTCCGCGCCCGGTCGCTCCGTGATTCGACGCCGGCCACCGTCTGGCTGTTGAACCTGTTGAGCGGCGCCGACCGGGAGCTGCGGCTGCCGAAGGGTGCCGGGGCCCCACGCCAGGTGGGCTGGAGCCGGGATGGCGGATCGCTGGTCGTCCGGGCCGCGGGAGGGCTCTACCGGCTCGATGCTCCCCCGGCGAAACCCGAGCCTCGGCCGGTGCCGGAAGCGGAGCGCGCTGCCGCCGAGTCCAGCCTGGCAGTGCTGCTGGGAAACCCGGTATTCGCCCGGGTGGTGCCGTGCCAGACCGGCGGAGAGTTGTGCGTTGCGGGTGACAGCGGTCCGCCCGGGTTCCTCGCCCGGGGCGCGCAGCAGGCGGTGCGGTGGGGACCGGACTCGGTGGCCCTGCTGATTGGCGAGATGGTGGAGATTCGCCCCCTGGGCCGGGGCCGCCCCCGGCGGCTCACGTGGTCGCAGTTGCCGGAGAATCCCAGGCAGCTGACGTTTTTTGAAGGGAAACGGCAGGAGTAAGCGGTCAGGGTGACAGCGTTTCCCGCTTCCCCGCTTCCCCGCTTCCCCCCTTACCCGCTGCAATCGCATCCCACGCCGCGTCGAGCGTCAACGCCACCTGCGGGTGATCGGGTGACCACTCCTTGGCGCTCACCCGCTCTGCCGCGAACGCCACCAGCGCGAGCCACACCGAGGTCCAGAGATCGGCCGGACCTGGGCGCACCAGTCCATCCGACTTCCCACTGGCGACAACGTGCTGCAACGCCTCCCGGAACGCGCGCGCGGCTTGGCGGGCGCTGTCGTCGAGGTATCCCTGCTCCCGCCGCCGGAGCAGCATCCGGGTCATGGCTGGATCGCTTTCGCCCGCGCTCACCAGCCGCATCGCCACGCCGAGCAGCCGCTCGCGGGGCGACAGGACCTTGTCGCCGTCCGGTTCCTTGATCAGTTCCAGTCCCCAGCGCTGCGCCTCATGATAGGCGGCGATGAGCAGATCCTCTTTGCCGCTGAAGTGCCGGTAAATCGTTCCCTCGGCGACGCCCGCGCGAGCCGCGATCTCGGGAGTGGTCGTCGCCCGGAACCCTACAGTGGTGAACAGCTCGAGGCCGGCCCGGAGGAGCTTCTGCCGGGTAGCGGCGCCGTCGCGGCGCGATGGAGAAGGAGCGGGTGAAGGCGTTGTCACTGAGGGACAATGTAAGCTGCTGGGCGAGCCTGTCACCCTGAGCCGCAGCGCAGCGAAGGCGAGGGGGCGTGCCCTCAGGGTGACAACTGATACCATTGAAGCTCTTCCCGTCTATCAAGTATCTTCCGGGGCTTTTTTCTGAACACTTTTGCGGGGTGTGAATGAAACTGCTCGTCCTCGGCGCCGGGCTCCAGGGCTGCGCCTGCGCGTACGATCTGCTGCAGAACCCGGCGGTTACCACGGTGACTCTGGCCGATGTGCGGCTCGACAAGCTGCCACCCTTTCTCCGGGGCGACTGGAGCGGACGGCTGCGTACGGTCAAGCTCGACGTCACCGACTCTGCCGCCGTGGCACAGACGTTCCGGGGCCAGGCAGCGGTCATGAGCGCCATCCCCTACTACTACAACGGACCGATGGCCAAGGCTGCGATCGAATCGGGCTCCCACTTCTCCGACCTCGGGGGGAACACCGAGATCGTGCTGGAGCAGAAGAAGCTCCACGGGGAGGCGCTGGCCAAGGGCATTTCCGTAATCCCCGACTGCGGGCTCGCGCCAGGCATGGTAAACATTCTGGCGGCGGAGGGAATCCGGCGGCTCGATCAAGCCGAGAAGGTGAAGATTTTCGTCGGCGGGCTGCCGCAGAGCCCGGAGCCACCACTCAATTACCAGATTGTATACTCGCTCGAGGGAGCGCTCGACTACTACACCACACCCTCATGGGTGCTCCGCGGGGGAAGGCCGGTGCAAGTCGATGCCTTGAGCGAGGTGGAGCCGGTCGAGTTCCCCTCGCCGGTCGGAATGCTCGAGGCGTTCCACACCGGCGGCGGAATCAGTACTCTCCCGTTTGCCTATCAAGGCAAGATCGACGTCATGGAGTACAAAACGCTGCGCTACCCGGGACACGCTGCGGTCATCCGCCCCATTCGGGAGCTCGGCCTGCTGAGTAACGAGCCGATCGATGTAAAGGGAAAGAAGGTCGTACCGCGCGATGTCTTCATCGCGGCGGTTCACTCCCGGCTGTACAAGCCCGAGGGTCGTGACCTGGTGGCCTTACAGGTGCAGGCGACCGGCAAGAAAGGGGGCAAGCCGCACTCCGTGACGTTCCGCCTGCTCGACTACTACGATGCCAAGCACGGAATCAGCGCCATGATGCGGACTACCGGCTACTCGCTCTCGATCACCGGACAGATGCAGGTCGATGGGCGGGTCAAGGCCAAGGGCGTGCACACCCCCGACGAGGCGATCCCCTTCGACGCCTACCTGTCGGAGCTGGGCAAGCGCGGTATTAGAATCGAGGAGATTTGAGCCGCGGGTGTCATCCTGAGCGTAGCGAAGGATCTCTCAGGTCACGCGCACCCTAGGGATCCTTCGCTTCGCTCAGGATGACATAGGAGGGGAACTTCTCCGGAGGTCATCCTGTTACCGGAAGTGTCGTTATCGCGATCGGAGAAGGACATGCTGGATTTCAGGAAGCTGTGGGACGAGGCGCTCACCTTCGATGCGTTCGTCGCCGCATGCAAGGCGGAACACTGCGGGTTGTGGCAGGGCGTGTACAATCTGGCGCGAGTCCCGGACTGGGCGCTTGCCGCCGTGTCGCCGGGAACGCCGCGCAAGCTGTTGGTGATTGCGGAAGACTGGTGCGGGGACGCATCGAACACCGTACCGATCATCGCTCGATTTGCCGCCCAGGCCCCCGGGCTCGAGCTCCGGGTCATCATGCGGGACAAATATCCCGAGATCATGGACCAGTACCTGACCAACGGCTCGCGGTCGATTCCCATCGTGATCGTCCTCGATGAATCGTTCAAGGAGATCGGTCATTGGGGCCCGCGTCCGACGGAGCTCCAGGCCTGGGTGATGGCCAACCGGGCCACTATGCCGAAGACCGAGCTCTATCCCCTGGTCCGTAAGTGGTATGCCCGCGATCGCGGTGAGACGACGCTCAGAGAGGTGCTTGAAGCGGCTGGATTGGGCGTGGCGAAAGTGGCGTAAGGGCAAAAAGCGATCACGTCTTTGTTTTCAGAACATCCAC
>DASYVW010000024.1:0-9676 GCA_035936675.1 Gemmatimonadales bacterium | reverse complement strand
ATCCACGTCGACGAGGATCCTCTGACCTGCGTCGTGCGCGGCACCGGCCGGATCCTCGACGACTTCGAGAAATACCGCAGCGTTCTTTCGTCCTAAGCATGACCTTCGAATCCGATCGCCGTTACACCCGCCGCGACACCGTCTTATTTCTCTTGTGCCTGACCCTGTCACTGGCCGCGTTCTTCTCTCCCGCTGCCTGGGGCAACGGCGTTGCGGCGACACTGCGAGGGACCGTCCTCTCCCCGCTGGTCTGGCTCCAGGCCCGGGCGGAAGAGGGGCGCACCAGCCGGGTTCGCTTCCGGGCGGTGACCACGGAGCGGGACTCTGCCGCCTATCTGGCCCAGTTCCTTCCCTCGCTCCGCGCGGAGAATGAGCGGCTCAGGCAGCTCCTGCGGCTCAGTCACCGGCTCACCGCCTCGTACGTCGCCGCCGAGGTGCTGCATCAGCCTCAGGCCACCGATAGCCGCACCCTGCTGCTCAGCGTGGGCTCGCGCGAGGGGGTTACCCCCTTCAACCCGGTCGTGGCGCCAGAGGGCCTGATCGGAGTGATTCTCAGCGTGTCTCGGACAAGCAGCATCGCCATGTCGTGGGCCCATCCGGAATTCAGGGTCAGCGCCTTCACCGTCGGGGGCAACGCCTTTGGCGTCGTGGCACCATCGATCGAGGGGCGGAACAACGAGGGGGCCCTCGAGTTCCGGGGAGTTCCCTACCGGGACTCGGTGCCGCTGGGGACGCTGGTGCTGTCCTCCGGCCTGGGCGGCGTGTTCCCCAAGGGCATCCCGGTGGGGACCGTGATCGGCACCGTCCGGGAGGAAGCCGGATGGGAGCGAGTGTACCGCCTCCGGCCGGCGGCGAACCCCGGCTCCGCGGCACACGTGCTGGTGCTGCTCGGATCCCGCGGCGGCGATCTGGCCCCCGCCTTCCCCAGTGACTCGCTGGTTGAAGCGCTCCGACTGGACTCGATCGCCCGGGTGCGCCGCGCCGACTCAGTGGCTCAGGCGGCGAAGGCGGCGACCCAGGCTGCAAAGGCGGCGACCCAGGCTGCGAAGGCGGCGAGAGCCGCACGACGCGATTCGCTGGCTCGAACCTCACCCATCCTCGGAGGCACATCGACCGGGCAACCGGCGGTACAGCCCGGGGACTCTGGCCAATGAGCCCCCGGCGGGTGACCCGAGCACAGTTGGCCCTCGTGCTGCTGTTGCTGGTCGTTCTTCAGTTCTATATCCGACCCCGGCTCTGGAATGCACGCGTCAGCCCTGACTTCCTGCTGATCGGGCTGATGCTCTTTGCCATGCGCAGCGGGGCAGGGGCAGGCGCCCTGGCCGGCTTCCTCGTGGGATTGATCGAGGATACGCTCACGCCCGCCCGGTTTGGAGCGGCGGCGCTGGCGCACACGGTGGTGGGCTACCTGGCCGCGTGGGGCCGGGCGGTGTTCTTCGCCGACAACATGCTGGTCAACGCCGGGTTCGTCGCGGTGGGGCTCTGGCTGCGCGACCTGATCGTGCTGGTGGCGAGTGAAACCGACCACCGACAGCTCCTGACCGAGCTGACGTTCTACAGCCCCATCCAGGCCCTGACCACCGCGGCGTTCGCGCTGGTGTTGCTGCTGACCTTCCGGGCGGTGTTCTCCGTGCGGCTCGACGCATGAACTTGGACTCGTATCGTATTCGGGAGCGAGCGGATATCGCTCGGCTCGTGCTCATGGGCGCGTTCTTGGTCCTGATCGGGGCCTTCTTCCGGACCCAGGTTCTCCAGCACGAGAAGTTCCAGCTCAAGGCAGAGACCAACCGGCTCCGACCGATTCAGCTCACCTCGCCCAGGGGGAGCATCCTCGACCGCAAGGGACAAGTGTTGGCCGAGAACGTGCCTGGCTACTCGGTCAAACTACTTGCCCAGTCCACCGACTCACTGCGGGCAGTGCTCGCCCGGGTTGCCCGATTCGTGCCGCTCGACAGCGCTCGGGTTACCGACATCATCCAGCGCTACCTTCAGGCCCGCTATCAGCCGGCCCTCGTCTTCGGGGATGCCTCGTTCGACGTCGTTGCCAAGCTCGAGGAACACCGCTCGCTGTTGCCGGGTCTGGTGATTCAGGCCGAGCCCAAGCGCTTGTATCCCGCCGGCAAATCCATCGCCCATCTCGTGGGATACGTCTCGGAGGTCACCGAGGCCGACCTCAATGCCGACCGCTACCCAGGGGCCGTGCTCGGCTCGATTGTGGGAAAGGCCGGGCTCGAGGGGGAGTACGACGACACGCTGAGAGGAATCGAAGGCGTCCGCTATATCGAGGTCAACGCGCGCGGGCGTCTGGTGCGGGAGGAGGCGGCCTCTGCGTCGCTACCACCAACCCCCGGAAAGCGGATCGTCACGACGATCGATCTCGATCTCCAGCGATTCGTGGACAGCATCTGGCCGGCTGGGGTCCGTGGGGCGCTCGTGGCGATGACTCCCAGCGGCGAGATCCGTGCCCTCTACTCGGCGCCGACATTCGACCCCAACCACTTCGTGGGAGGGATCTCCTCTGCCGAATGGCGGTCGCTGAACACCGATCCCGCGAGGCCGCTGCTCGACCGGGTCATTCAGGCGCGATATCCACCCGCGTCTCCATTCAAGCTGGCCATCGCGGCCATGGCTCTCAAGCGAGGGCTGATCAATCTCAACACAACCATGCCCGAACCGTGCCGGGGAGGCCTGCGCCTCGGCAACCGCGTGTTCCGCTGCTGGAAGAAAGAAGGACACGGGACCCTGGATCTCATCGGTGCGGTGGCGGCCAGCTGCGACGTGTACTTCTATCAGCTGGGTCTGCGGCTCGGGCTCGACGCCATCCTTCAGGACGGCGTCCTGATGGGATTTCGGGACAAGAGCGGGGTCGACCTCGAGAATGAGCTGAGTCCGGTCTATCCGACTTCGCTGGCCTACTTCGACCGTCTCTACGGTCCCCGCCACTGGAGCGCGCCCGGTACCACGCTCAATTTTTCGATCGGGCAAGGCGAGAACACCCAGACCCTGATCAACATGGTGAAGTTCTATCAGGGCCTGGCCGGCTCCGGCGCTACCGTCACCCCGTATATCGTCAAGCCCGCTTCCACCAGGCCACGGTCCCTCGGACTCACCGCCAGAGAGCTGGATGGGCTCCGCCGTGCGCTGATCGCGGTGGTGGAGCGAGGTACCGCGTCTGCCAACCGCCGCGCCGACCTCGCGGTGGCGGGGAAGACCGGCACCGCCCAGAACCCCCACGGTGAGGATCACGGCTGGTTCATCGGCTTTGCGCCGGCCGACAAGCCGGAGCTGGTCGTAGGCGGCATCATGGAGTTTGCCAAGCACGGCACTACGGTGGCGCCATACGTCGTGCAGACACTCCGGCGCTACATCCTCGGCCCCGATGTCACCGGGCCGGTGAAGCTCGGTGTGCTCCTGGATGAGACCGTGACGTCCCAGGACACCGCGCCCCGCCCGATCGAGCTCGACCCCGACTCAGCGGCCGCGGTCAAGGCGGCGGCGGACTCCGCACGACGCGCCGAGCCGGCCCAATGAGAAACCCCTCGATCGACCGCCAGCTTGTCGCGGTCACCTTCGGCCTCATCCTGTTTGGCCTGGCGACGCTCTATTCGGCAGGTCAGACCGATGTCCCCACCCGGGCCGCGGGAGTCTGGCACCGCCAGCTCATGTGGGTGGGCATCGGGATCGTCGGAGCATGGATCATCTTCCACCTCTCCCTTCGGGTCCTCGAATGGCTGGCCCCCGCACTGTATGCCTTCAGCCTCCTGCTGCTCGGCATCGTCCTCCTGGTGGGCACCGGTGCGGGCACCGCGGAGAGTAGTCATAGCTGGCTTTCGGTTGGTGGGCATCAGATCGGCCAGCCGTCGGAGCTGGCCAAGGTGGCTACGGTGTTGATGCTGGCGCGGTTCCTGTCCGGCCGGAAGGAGCCGCCCCGGTCCCTGCGGGACCTCATCGGCCCGTCGCTCATCGTCGGTGTTCCCTGCTTCCTGGTACTCAGGCAGCCCGACCTGGGCAGCGCACTCGTGTTTATCGGGATCTACTTCGCCATGCTGTTCTGGGCCGGCGTCCGGCCCCGGATGCTTTTTCTTCTGGCTTCGCCGGTCATCAGTCTGCTCCTCGCGTTCAATACGCTGGCCTGGAGTTTCTGGATGATCATCTTCGTGCTCATCCTGATCGCCTGGCGGCCCTACGTCTGGGATTGGGTGGTCTTCCTGACCGCGAACGTGGCCATGGGCGCCGTGGCAATGCCGCTGTGGAAACGGCTGGCGCCGTACCAGCAGAATCGGCTGCTCACCTTCCTGAACCCGGAAGTGGATCCCCGAGCGGCGGGGTATCACGCCATCCAGTCCAGGGTGGCGATCGGCTCCGGCGGCTGGTTTGGGACCGGCTATACCGAAGGGCCGCAGAAGCGGCTCGCGTTTCTGCCGGAACAGCACACCGACTTCGTCTTCTCCGTGGTAGGCGAGGAGCTTGGCTTCGTCGGTGTGCTGGTGGCCCTGAGCCTCTTCCTGGGGCTGTTCCTGGTACTGCTTCGGATCGCCCGGCGCGCCACCGACCCGTTCAGCAGCCTGGCCGTGTTCGGCATCGTCGGACTCTTCTTCACCCATGTCTTCGAGAACGTCGGGATGACCGTGAATCTCATGCCGATCACCGGGATTCCGCTGCCGCTCTTCTCCTATGGTGGGTCTTTCTTCATTATTTGCTCGCTCTGCCTGGGCCTGGCGCTCCGGGTGGCCTGGGACTCCAGACAATCCGGGTATGCTGATACGTAGCATTGAGTTACTGTTAGGGGCCTAGCGCAGAGTGCAGGGTACGATGAGATTGCATGGGCCTGAACCAAGCCCTTCGACCCCTCATCTCGGACGCTACCTACTTCTATGGCTGTGATGGCATGGTTTAAGAAGGAGCGCAAACCACGGACGTCGCAGCGCGAACGGCTGGAGATCCCGGCCGACGCCTGGGAGAAGTGCGACAGCTGTGGTCACATCGATATCCGGGAGAAGTTCGAGAAGGCCCTGAATGTCTGTCCCGAGTGCGGCAAGCACCGCCGGATCGGTGCCGAGGATTACATCGAGCTGCTGACCGATCCGGGCACCTGGCGTGAGCTCTATGCCGGCCTCCGCTCGGTGGATCCCCTCAATTTCGAGCATTACGCTGACCGTCTGAAAATCGCCCGGGAGAAGGGTGGAGAGGCGGACGCGATCTATGCCGGAACCGCCCGGCTGGATGGCCTGCATTTCAATCTTGCAGTGATGAATTTCAGGTTCATGGGTGGCTCGATGGGCTCGGTGGTGGGCGAAAAGATTGCTCGTCTTGCACGACGCTCGCTCGAGAAGAAGATCCCGCTGGTCATCATCTCCACATCCGGCGGTGCCCGGATGCAGGAAGGGGTTCTCTCGTTGATGCAGATGGCCAAGACGTCTGCGGCCATCGCACAGCTCCACCGCGAAAGCATCCCCTACATATCGATTCTGACCGATCCGACGACTGGTGGCGTCTCTGCCTCCTTTGCCATGCAGGGCGACGTCGTGCTGGCCGAGCCCGGCGCCGTGATTGGCTTCGCGGGACAGCGGGTCATCAAGCAGACCATTGGCCAGGATCTGCCGGACGGCTTTCAGACGGCCGAATTCCTGCTGGAGCACGGCCAGGTGGACGACGTGGTTCCCCGGGCCTCGCTGCGCGACACCACCGCCAGGTTGCTCCGGCACATGCAGGGACAACGGCCTCACGTCGAGCTCGCCGAACTGAGCTGAGGTCGAGCGACGCGACGCTCCCGCGCCCCACCCACGACGGAAGCTGGGTGGGGCGCCGTCGTTCCGGCGGCGGAGTCGGTACCCATCAATCGAGATCCGATGTCGCTGACCTACGACGAGGCACTCGACTTCCTTTTCCCCCGCACGACCACCATCAAGTTCGGGCTGGCCAACACCCGGGCCCTGCTGAAGTCGCTGGGAAACCCGCACGAGGTGATACCGTCGATCCACATCGGCGGCACCAACGGGAAGGGGAGTGTCTCGACCCTGGTGGCCGCGGCTCTCCGGGAGTCGGGCTGGCGCGTCGGGCTCTACACCTCGCCCCACCTGGTCTCGTTTCGCGAACGCATCCGGGTCGATGGCGTGCCTATCTCCCAGGATGCCGTCGCCATGTGGACCGAGCGGCTGCTCAAGCCCATCCTGGAGCGGAAAGCGACATTCTTCGAGGCGACGACCGCGCTAGCCTTTGCCGACTTTGCCGCCAGGGGGGCCGAGATCGCCGTCGTCGAAGTCGGTCTGGGGGGCCGGCTGGACAGCACCAACGTGGTCCGTCCCCTGGTCAGCGGAGTAACCAAGATCGAGCGCGACCACATGAAATACCTGGGCGACACGCTCGAGCTGATCGCATGTGAGAAAGCGGGCATCGCCAAGCCGGGTGTGCCTTTCGTGGTCGGAGAGAAGGACCCGAAACTGGTGGAGGTGCTGCGGCGGGAGGCCAGGCGGGCGGTGGGACGGGCCGACAGTCGCGCCCGAGCCGATGTCCGGGTGCTCCCACCTGATTATGAGTGGTGCGGCCCGCTCAGCCTGGCCGGGCCGCACCAGCGGCGGAACGCGGCGGTGGCACACGGGATCCTGTGCGCCTTGCCGGCACCCTATCGGCCCAGCATGGCGCAGATCGAGCGAGCGTTCGGGGACGCCGCCGTCCCCGGCCGGCTTGACCGCCGAGGGCGCTGGCTTTTCGACGTGGCGCACAACCCGGATGGCATGCGAGCGCTGGTCGCCGCCCTGGCGGTGCTCCGGCCCGCCCGTCCGCTTCACGCACTGGTCTCGATTCTGGGCGACAAGGAGTGGCCGGACATGCTGGTGCAGCTCGATCAGGCCATCGATCGCGGGGTTCTCACCATCGCCCCGACTGCGGCCGCCCGGGGCTGGGACATCGAGTGGCTGGGGCGCTGGCTCCGCGATCCATCGCGTCCCCCGCCGCATGCGGTCTGGAGCCTGGTTCCGGACTTCACCGAGGCGATCGGGAAGGTACAGGAGGGCGCCGGGACGATCTTGGTGACGGGCTCGTTCCACACTGTGGGCGACGTCATGACGGCGCTCGGAATGGATACTGAGTAGGAATCTTTATTCCTTCCCGCTCACCCATTCCCCCCTTATACTCCCCGCATGAAAACCAAGGCCCTGCCGGGCTTTCGTGATTTTTACCCTGCTGATCTCGCGCTCCGTGCCCACATCTTCCAGACCTGGCGTGCGGTGGCAACCCGCTATGGGTTCGAGGAGTATGATGGTCCGCCGCTCGAGCCGCTCGATCTCTACACCGCCAAGAGCGGGGACGAGATCGTCGGTCAGCTCTACACCTTCAGGGACAAGGGCGATCGCGACGTCGCGCTGAGGCCGGAAATGACGCCGACGCTCGCCCGCATGGTTGCGGCCCGCTCGGGCGAGCTGCGGAAACCGATCCGATGGTTCTCGATCCCCCAGCTGTTCCGCTATGAGCGACAGCAACGGGGGAGACTTCGAGAGCACTTCCAGCTCAACTGCGACCTGATAGGAGAGGCGGGCACCCTTGCCGACGCGGAGATTATCGCGCTGGCGATAGACGTGGTGCGCGCATTCGGCTTGACATCCAACGATGTTCGTGTCCGCCTGTCCGATCGGCGCCTCCTTAACCAGTTACTCTATTCCTTCGACCTGACAGATGAGCAGGTACCGGCCATTTACAGCTGGCTGGATAAACAAGGTCGGAGCGCCAACGCTGCCAGCCTTCAGCGCTTGCATGATCTCAACATCGATCCGGATATCATTGCCTTTCTTAATGCTGCGTGCGAGGTAAAAGACATTGGCAAGCTCAAGCGGGTGCTGGCCCAGAAACCGGCGTTGAAATTGAGTGTCATTCATTTGGAAGAAGTCGTGGCCGCCCTTGGCGCCCTGGGTTTGGCCGACTTTGTCGAGATCGACCTTGGGGTTGTTCGAGGATTGGCGTACTATACCGGGACCGTATTTGAAATCTTTGACGCAGGCAGGACGCTACGGGCCATCTGTGGTGGCGGGCGCTACGACAATCTCCTTGACGCAGTAGGTGACGTGGAACTGCCTGCGGTGGGGTTCGGTATGGGAGATGTGGTGCTCGGTGAATTGCTCAAGGACAAGGGCCTGGCTCCGTCGGATGTTTCCAGCATCGACGTGTTCCTCGCGTTCATCACCCAGGAAGACCTCCCTCATGTGCTCTCACTCGCGCACCGCCTGCGCGATGCGGGCCTCAGGGTGGAATACGCGCTGAGCCCTCAGGCGGTCGGGAAGCAGCTGAAACTGGCGGATGCGCGCCACGCCCGGCTCGCCGCGGTGGTGGGCCCGGACGAGCGTGCGCGCGGTGACATCGTGATCAAGGACCTTCAGAGCGGCTCCCAGGAGACAGTTCCCTTGCAATCGTCGGTAGACATCATCAAGGCCCGCATCCATGGCTGACAACAAGGCCCTGACCACTCGCGCGTCGGACTTCAGCGCCTGGTACAATGAGGTCATCGCCCGCGCCGAGCTGGCCGACTACAGCCCGGTACGCGGCTGCATGGTCATCCGGCCTAATGGGTACGCGATCTGGGAACAGATGCAGCGGGCCCTGGACCAGATGTTCAAGGACACCGGCCATCAGAATGCCTACTTCCCACTGTTTATCCCGCAGAGCTTTCTCTCTCGCGAGGCGGAGCACGTGGAGGGGTTCGCGCCCGAGGTGGCGGTCGTGACCCACGGGGGCGGCAAGGAGCTGGAAGAGCCGCTCATCATCCGGCCCACCTCGGAGACGATCATTTATGCGATGTACGCGAAATGGATTCAGAGCTACCGCGACCTTCCTCTCCTGATCAATCAGTGGGCCAACGTGGTGCGCTGGGAGATGCGTACCCGGCTCTTTCTCCGCACCACCGAGTTTCTCTGGCAGGAGGGTCACACGGCCCATGCAACGGAAGCTGAAGCGGAGGAAGAGGCCCGGCGCATGCTCGGCGTCTACCGGACCTTCATGGAGGGCTGGATGGCCATGCCGGTGTTGACCGGCCGGAAGACCGACAGCGAACGCTTCGCCGGAGCGCTCCGGACGTACACTACGGAAGCCCTGATGCAGGACAACAAGGCGCTGCAGGCGGGCACCAGCCACAACCTGGGCCAGAACTTCTCTCGGGCGTTCGAGGTCACCTTCCAGACCGCCAGCGGCGACCTCGACCACGTGTGGAACACCTCCTGGGGTGTATCCACCCGTCTGGTCGGAGCTCTCATCATGACCCACAGCGACGACCTGGGGCTGGTGTGCCCGCCCAAGCTGGCCCAGTACCAAGTGGTCATCGTTCCCATCTACAAGACCGACGAGGAGCGCGCGGCGGTCCTCCAGGCGGCCGATCGACTGCGCAAAGACCTGGCAGGCGCGGGAATCCGGGTCCACGTGGATTCGCGGGAGGGAATGAAGCCGGGGGCCAAGTACTATGAGTGGGAGGCCCGCGGTGTGCCCCTAAGGCTCGAAGTCGGACCTCGCGACGTGGCATCCGGATCGGTGGTGCTGGCCCGGAGGACTGGCGGTAAGAAGGAAAGCCTCCCCATGGATGGCCTGGCCGGCAAACTCATCACCGCCATGGACAAGCTCCAGTCCGATCTGCTCGAAGCCGCCAAAGCCCGGCGCGAAGCGGCCACCCTGCGAGGCGCTACCCGGGAGCAGCTCA
>DASYVW010000023.1:0-3647 GCA_035936675.1 Gemmatimonadales bacterium | reverse complement strand
GAGAGAGTACCAGCGCGACCGGCTGGTGCTGCAGCTTCATGATGACACGCCAGGCCTCCACGACTTCATTGGCGTCGCCTGGGCGAATGGTGATCAGGCCGGGAATGGCCCGGAGCGAGGCCAATTGCTCGATCGGCTGGTGGGTGGGTCCATCCTCTCCCACCCCAATCGAATCGTGGGTGAAGACGTGGATGGTGGGGATCTCCATGATCGCGCTCAGGCGAATGGCCGGCCGCGCGTAGTCGCTGAAGATGAGAAAGCCGGAACCGAAGGCGCGCACCTTGGAGAGGGACAGCCCGTTCACCGCCGCCGCCATCGCGTGCTCGCGCACCCCGAAGTGCATGTTCCGGCCGCCGGGATTCTCGGTGGTCAGGTCTCCCGCGCCCTCGAAGGTGAGCCGGGTTTTGGTGGAGGGGGCCAGGTCGCCGGCGCCTCCGATCAGCCAGGGCACATTCTTGGCGATGGCGTTCAACAGCTTGGCCGATGCGTCCCGTCCCGCGACCCCCTTAGGGTCGGCAGGGAAGGTCGGCAGGTCGCGATCCCACCCATCGGGCAACTGGCGGCGCTGCATCCGCTGGAGGTGGTCGGCGAGCTCCCCATATTGCTTCCGATAGTCCTCGTAGCGCGTCTCCCAGGCCGCGTGCAGCTCGCGCCCGCGCCGGCCAAATCCATCGCGCAGGCGCTCGCGGACCCCGTCGGGCACCAGGAACTTGGCGTCTTCCGGCCAGCCATAGAATCGCTTGGTGAGGCGGATCTCCTCTTCGCCCAGCGGCTCGCCATGGGCGGCGCCGGTGTCCTGCTTGTTGGGCGCGCCGTAGGCGATGTGACTGTCCACGATGATGAGGGTGGGGCGGTCGTTCGTGCTCTTGAAGACCCCGAGCGCCCGCCGCAGCATGTCGAGATCGTTCGCGTCCCCCACCCGGGTCACATTCCAACCGTAGCCGATAAAGCGAGTGGCCGTGTCGTCAGAAAAGGCCCAGTCGGTGTGACCTTCGATGGTGATCTTGTTGTTGTCGTAGATCCAGCAGAGGTTGGACAGCTCGAGGTGCCCGGCCAGCGAGGCTGCCTCCCCTGAAATTCCCTCCATCATGTCACCGTCTCCGCACAGCGCGAAGACATCGTAGTCGAAAAGCTCGAAGTCGGGCCGGTTGAAGTAGGCCGCCTGCCAGCGGCCCGCAATCGCCATTCCCACGCTGGTGGCGACGCCCTGACCGAGCGGTCCGGTGGTGGTCTCGACCCCGGAGGTCAGCCGGTATTCGGGGTGGCCGGGACACTTGCTATCGAGTTGCCGGAACCGCTTGATGTCCTCGAGCTTTACCGACAGCTCACCGAGCCGCTCGTATTGCGAATTCACTGCCTTCACACCCGTGAGATGCAGCATGGAGTAGAGCAGCATCGAGGCGTGGCCGTTGGAGAGCACGAAACGGTCGCGGTTGGGCCAGATTGGGTCTTCGGGGTCGAAGCGGAGGAAGTCCTGCCAGAGACAATAGACCACCGGGGCCAGCGCCATGGGGGTGCCGGGGTGGCCGGAGTTGGCGGCCTGGACCGCGTCCATGGCGAGAGTGCGGATGGTATTGATCCCCAGGAGGTCGGGGTCTTGCAGCGTCGGGGTCATAGTGCTCTATCCCAGAGATTCGCTCGTCGTTAAAGCGGACAAGGGAAACATTAAGCTCGGACTTGCTCGAATGTCATGTTACCCGATCCGGCTCAAGGAAGCTTGAACCGATTTGCTGTCCCTATCAGTACGCTGACCGCTCGGCAATTGCTGATCGCTCGGCATCCGCTGCGTCAACTCATCGAGGACTCCCGGGCCAGCCTCCCTGCCACTCCTCCAGCAACCAGATGCGGCGCTGGGGAACCTCCGGTCTCTCGTCGGTGGGTCCGGTTGAATCCACCAGCCGCATCCGCGCAAAATAGGGATGCAGATCGGAAATCGGGCCGGGCGCCTCACGAAGCTTGCCCAGGATGAACACGAGATCGTCGCCGGGGTTCGCCAGATCAGGGAACCCCGGGCCAGACCGAATATTGGTTCTGCCGGCTCCGCAGGTTGAGGGCAAAGACGCCGGGATGGTCGGGAAGGTTGAAATCGAGCCGTGACGCGTCCTGGTAGGTATTTCCCGCGAGCCAAGTCCGGCGACCCTGTGCCGGCGCAATCGATCCGCGGAGGATGCTCACGTGATGCGCCACGTCGTCCCACCCGTGCCCTCGGCGGATCATCTCCTCCTGGAACGGGAGCACCGGCGTCACCATCCGCAGATAGCCCAGGGCGACCATCCCACCGCCCAGGGTCATCCCCCCGCGAAGCCATCGGCGCCAACCACGGCCACCAGGAGACGAGGCGAGCAGCGCGACCGCCGGAGCGACCGAGCTACGGCGATGGCGAGGAGCACGAGGAGAATCCCTCCCGCTATTCCTATCTGACCCCCGACGAAGTCCAGTTCCTGCAGGAGCGGAGAGCCGTGGGAGGCGCCAAACCCGTGACGCAGCTGGAAGACCGACGGGGCCGCGGCATTTCCCGCCACGATGGGCACTGCCATGAGGGTAGCGAGCAAACCAGCCAGATACGGACCGGGCTCCGCAAGACGGCGGCGGAGATCCGGCCGCGCGAGCAGGGCCAGAAGGATGCCAAACGGAAGGATGACCGCAGACAGTTTGCTCAGCAGACCGAGCCCCAGCGCGGCGCCGCTTCCGAGCCACCAAGCCAGGGCCGGCCAGCTCCCGGGTGACGCTTCGAGGGCTCGCACGGCGGCGTACAGTGCCAGTGCATCGGCCAAAAACAGGGGACAGTCTGGGGTGGCAAGGATCAGCCAGGCGGCGAGAATCGGCAGCGAGAGCACCAGCAGCGCAGCGTCCAGGCCCGCGCGGGCGCCACCCAGGCGGCGGGCGAGGAGGAGCAGGATCAGCCCGCCGCCGAGGTTCGCCAGGACCGGAACGAAGCGGACGCCGAGAGCGGTGGGGCCGAAAATCGCGGTCCCCGCGCGAATCAGATAGGCAATGGCGGGTGGATGGTCGTAGTAACCGAGCGCGAGCCGCCGGGACCACTCCCAGTAATAGGACTCATCGGGATCGAGGGGAATCCGGGAGCCGACGACCCACTGCAACACTGTCAGTCCGACGAGCAGGCAGACCGCTATCATCTAGCGATCGGAGCCACGATCGTGAACGAGGGACTATCAGCAAACAGCGTCGGATCCCGCGCGTCCTCAACCCGAACACGCGCGTCGTCCGAACGATCCAGGCCGAACCCGCTTACGAACCCCTGAGGCACTCGCCAGCGTAGACTATCCGCTGAGGCGGGGAGATCCAGAGCAGCGTGCCCTTTGTCCTTGCCTCCAAGTGCGAGTCCCACATGGACCCGAGCTATGCCGGCCGCACGCCAGCGGATCGTGTAGCTCTCCCCCTCCGTCCAGATATCGCCGGCCGCCGGCCGCAGAACAACGAGCTGTGAAGCCGAGACTCTGCTTGGTTCATGTGCGCGGGGAGGCCGGGCGCAGCCAAGGACGCAGCCCAGAGCCAGGCACGCAAGTGGAGGCAGGCTCATGGGGTGGGGTCGATCAACGAGGTGGACGGCGCGCCCGGAGCAGGCTGACTACGCCTACGACCGTAGCCGCGAGTAATAGTGGGTAGATGAGCAGGAGATCCACCCG
>DASYVW010000022.1:0-3212 GCA_035936675.1 Gemmatimonadales bacterium | reverse complement strand
CCGTCTCGGCATGAACTACGTCTCCTGCTCTCCGTTCCGGGTGCCGATCGCGCGTCTGGCCGCGGCGCAGGCGGCCCTGGCAGCTCGAGGCACGATGGACCGAACCCGCGCGACCGTCTGACTATGACCGAGCCCTTGGTGGGAATCGTGATGGGAAGCGACTCCGACTGGGAGATCATGCAGCACGCGGCCCGGCGGCTGACCGAGTTCGGAGTGAACCATGAATCCCGCGTGGTGTCGGCGCACCGGACGCCCGACCTGCTCTACCGCTATGCCGAGGACGCGCCTGGACGCGGCCTCCGCTGCATCATCGCGGGGGCGGGCGGTGCCGCCCATTTGCCTGGCATGCTCGCCGCGAAAACCACCATTCCCGTGCTCGGCGTGCCGGTTCCGACCAAGCACCTCCAGGGACTCGACTCGCTCCTCTCGATCGTGCAGATGCCCGCCGGTATTCCGGTGGCCACGTTTGCCATTGGCAGCGCCGGCGCCGGCAATGCCGGCCTCTATGCCGTCGCTATTCTGGCACTCAACGATCCCGAGCTGGCCGAGCGTCTCGAGGACTTCCGCCGCGCCCAAGAGCGACGGGCTCTCGACCTGAGACTGCCGGAGCTCTCGTGATCCTTCCCGGCGCCACCGTCGGCGTCCTGGGAGGTGGCCAGTTGGGCCGGATGTTCACGCTGCAAGCCCGCACCATGGGGTATGGCGTCGTCGTACTCGACCCGGATCCGGTGAGCCCGGCGGGCGCCGTGGCCAACCGGCACATTCGCGCCCCCTACGACGACGAGCGAGCGCTCTCCGACCTATCCGCCAGCTGCGCTGCCATCACCACCGAGTTCGAGAACGTTCCGGCCGCCGCGCTCCAGATCCTCGCCCGGTCGTCACTGGTTCGCCCACCGGTAGAGGCGGTGGCTACATCGCAGGATCGCATCGCCGAAAAGACCTTTCTCCAGATCCATGGCATCCCCACCGCCAAGTTCCGAGCGGTTCGGGATCTTCGGGAGCTGAAGACGGCGGTGGCGGCGCTCCGCCTGCCGGCGTTGCTCAAGACCAGCCGGCTCGGCTACGATGGCAAGGGACAGGCGCTGGTAAAGAGCGAGGAGGACGCGGTCCGCGCGTTCCAACGTTTCGACGGCGTGCCGTGCCTGCTGGAAGAGCGCCTGGCATTGGAATGCGAGCTCTCGGTGGTCCTTGCGCGCGGCGTCAACGGCGATGTGGCGCCGTTTCCAGTTGCCGAGAACCAGCACCGCGACGGAATTCTGGAGACCTCCGTCGTGCCGGCCCGGGTTCCGGAGGCGACGACTCGCGAAGCACGAGAGCTCGCGACCGGCCTGGCCGAGGAGATGGAGTACGTCGGCGTGCTCGGCGTGGAGCTGTTCGTGGCCAACGGAGGCCGGTTGCTGGTCAATGAAATGGCGCCCCGCCCGCACAACAGCGGCCATTACACGCTGGACGCCTGCTCCACCGACCAGTTCGAGCAGCAGCTCAGGGCCCTATGCGGGCTGCCCCTGGCGCAGCCATGGCTGCTCTCACCGGTCGCAATGATCAATCTATTGGGCGACCTGTGGGCCGACGGTGAGCCCCGTTGGGAAGAGGCGCTCAGGCGTCCCGGCGTCCGGCTGCATCTCTATGGAAAAGCCGAGGCCAGGCCCGGCCGCAAGATGGGCCACCTGAACTGCCTCGCCACGGATCCCGACCGCGCACTGGCGACCGCGCTTGAAACCAGAGATGCGCTCCGCCGTAGGCCTTGATGACACTCATGAGGAGACTGGCAATGTATTTCGCTTCGATTTTCACTCTGTCCGCGGTTCTGGGGGGCACCAGCCCCGCACTCCCAGGACCGGTCACACCTCACCCTAACGCAGCCTGCCCCTCCAGAAATGTTCCGCTCGAGGGGCGCAAGAGTCCGCTCGATTCGCTGACTGTCCAGGTTGCCAGTCAGCCGGTGAAAGTCTGTTATGGCCGGCCCTCGTCGCGCGGGCGGGTCATGTTAGGCGGAAAGGACGTTCCGTACGGCACGCTGTGGCGCACCGGGGCCAACGAGCCGACGGTCTTCAACGCCCCCATCGCGCTCAAGGTGGCGGGAATTGCTGTGCCACCAGGGACCTACTCGCTGTACACTGTTCCGGGAAGAACGGAGTGGGAGATCATCGTGAACCGGTCGATCTCACAATGGGGGAAGGAAGACAACTACACCGCCAAGGTGAAGGCTCAGGAGCTCGGCCGCGCCAAGGTGAAGAGCGAGTCAGTCACCTCGCCCATCGAGACGTTCACCATCCGGGCAGAGCCCGATGGGAATAATGCGAACCTTGTATTGGAGTGGGAGAAGACGCGGGTGAAGATTCCATTCCAGGCGGCGAAATGATGTCATCCTGAGCGCGGCGAAGAGCCTGCCCTGAGCCGCGCTCAGGATGACAGGGCGCCCACCCCTTCGATCAAACGATCTACCTCTTCTTCTGTTGTGTAGCAGGCGCAGCCGGCCCGCACCAATCCATCCGACACTCCCAATCGCTCGACCACTGTCGTAGCGTAGAAGTCCCCACTGGACACGAACACAGCGCGCTCGGCCAGCCGTTCCGCAACGAGGTCGGCCGGCAGACCGTCGAACGTAAACGCGACTGTGGGGGTTCGGGCGGAGGTGGGCGGAGGACCGTAGAGGGTCACGCCAGGGAGCCCGGACAGGCCGTTCCAGAGCCGCCGTACCAGCGCCTGCCCCCGGGTGTGCAGCTCGGCAAGGGTGCGCTCCAGCCGCGCGCGCCGAGTGTCCCCCGATGCGAGTGATGCCAGGAACTCGACTGCTGCCGCCGCTCCGATGATTCCTTCGTGATTCAAGGTGCCCGTCTCCAACCGCTCTGGGGCGGTCTCCGGTGCAGGAGCCAGCTTGGGCACGTCGAGCCTCCGGAGTACGCTCTCCCGTGCGAACATGATCCCGATGTGAGGTCCGTAGAACTTGTACGCCGAGCAGGCGAGAAAGTCGCACCCGATCGCCTTGACATCGACTGGCTCGTGCGGCGTGAAGTGGACCGCGTCCACGAAAGTGAGCGCGCCCGCGGCTCGGGCCAGCCGGGTCGCACGGGCAACGTCGCTGATGGTTCCGATGGCATTCGAGGCCGCTCCGATGGCCAGCAGCCGGGGACCGGAGCTCAACAGCTCCTCGAGTTTTGTCCAATCGAGCTGGCCGGTCCCGGGAATCAGCGGAACGGAGCGGACGGAAA
>DASYVW010000021.1:0-7064 GCA_035936675.1 Gemmatimonadales bacterium | reverse complement strand
ATGGGGGACGAGTCTGGGCGGAGTCCGAGCCGGACGGGGGGGCGACGTTTTATTTGACGCTGGGAAGCGGGGAGGCAGGGAAGCAGGGAAGCAGGGAAGCGGGGAGGTGAGTAAACGGCAGACGGAGGATCAGCGGAACGGTCGAAGTGACGCGCAGGCGTCATGACTGCCAAGCCTCCCACCCGCCCAGAGGGCACCCGCCCCGCATCCCCGCCTACAACCGACATCCTTCTGGTCGAGGATAACCCCCGCGAGGCGGAGCTCACCCTCAAACCTCTTCGAGATCTGGATGGCGCTATCCGGATCGAGGTGGTTCGGGATGGGGAGGAGGCCCTCGACTTCATGTTCGGGCGTGGGGCCTTTCGCCAGGAGGTGGGCTCGCCGCTCCCGCGCCTTGTGCTGCTGAGCCTCAAGCTCCCCAAGGTGGACGGACTCGAGGTCCTTCGCGCCATCCGGGCCAACTCCCGCACCTGCCATGCACCCGTTGTTGTTCTCACTTCCTCTCACGACCCACGCGAGCTGGCCCAGTGCTACCAGCTCGGCGCCAATAGCTGCGTACAAAAGCCGGTGAGGTACGAGGAGTTCTGCAATGCAATACAAACGGTCGGACGGTATTGGCTCGCGCTCAACCAGGCTCCACCGCCGCCGGCTTCTCCCATCGCCTAGCAGGGCCGCGCCTGCAACTTTTGCCAACCGGCGAGCGTCTATGCATCACATCGTCCTGCGCTCGAGACTCCCGTCGCCGAACCGCCCAATCTGAGGCACTCGTGTCAGCCAGACTCGCCCGAACCCTCCTGCTGGCCTTATCCATCACATCGGTACCGGTAACGTCGGTCGTGGCGCAACGGCCCGCGACGTCGCCGAGCCGGATCGAGATCCCGTACCAGAAGTTCGTCTTGCCCAATGGCCTCACCGTGATCGTTCACGAGGACCCCAAGGCTCCGATCGTGGCGGTCAACGTCTGGTACCACGTGGGCTCGAAGAACGAGAGGCCCGGGCGAACCGGGTTCGCCCACTTGTTCGAGCATCTGATGTTCAATGGGAGCGAGAACTACGACAAGGACTTCTTCGGCCCCATGGAGCAAGCGGGTGCCACCGACATGAACGGCACCACCAACGAGGATCGGACCAACTACTTCGAGAACGTTCCCACCAACGCCGTGGACCTCGCGCTCTGGCTGGAATCCGACCGCATGGGCCATTTGACCGGCGCCATCAGCCAGCCGAAGCTGGATGAGCAGCGGGGTGTAGTGCAGAACGAGAAGCGCGAGGGTGAGAACGAGCCATATGGCAAGGTGTGGGACTTCCTCACCCCGAAGCTCTATCCGGGGAACCACCCGTACTCCTGGACCGTCATCGGATCCATGGAAGACCTGGATGCCGCCAAGCTGGACGACGTCAAGGAATGGTTTCGGACCTACTACGGCGCCGCCAACGCGGTGGTCGTGGTGGCGGGAGACATCGATGCGGACACCGCAAAGCAGAAAGTAGAGAAATACTTCGGCGACATACCCGCGGGGCCTCCGGTGGCCCGGCAGGAAGCGTGGATCGCCAAGCGGACCGGAAGCCAGCGCGGCGTCATGCAGGACCGGGTGCCGCAGGCGCGAATCTACAAGGTCTGGAACATCCCGGGCTGGGCCACCGCCGACGCCGATTATCTCAGTCTGCTGAGTAACGTGCTCAGCACCGGAAAATCCTCCCGTCTGTTCAAGCGGCTGGTCTACGACGACCAGATCGCGACCGACGTATCGGCCACATTGGATCTCCGGGAGATCGGAGGGCTCTTCACCATCGAGGCGAGCGCGCGCCCGGGCATCGAGCTCGCGCGGGTGGAAAAGGCCGTTGACGAGGAGCTGCGGCGGCTGCTGGCAACCGGGCCCACACCGGCCGAGCTCCGGCGAGTGAAGATCCGCTACCGTGCCGCCTTCATCAGGGGAATCGAGCGGATCGGCGGCTTCGGCGGCAAGTCCGATGTGCTCGCCAATGGTGAGGTGTTCGCCGGCCGTCCCGACTATTACCAGGTGCGGCTGGAGCGGGTAGAGAAAGCCACGCCGCCCCAGCTACTGAGCTCGGCCCGTCAGTGGCTGAGCGACGGGGTCTACACACTCGAGGTGCATCCCTACCCCGAGTTCCAGACCGCGCGCGCCGCTGCCGACCGCTCGAAGCTGCCGGCGCTCGGGAGTCCTCCCGACACCAAGTTTCCCCAGCTCGAGCGCGCGACCCTGTCCAACGGCTTGAAGATCGTGCTCGCCCGGCGCGCGGCAATCCCGCAGGTGCGCTTCGACCTGTTGCTGGACGCCGGCTTTGCGGCGGACAAGGCGGGGGTGCCGGGCACCGCGAGCCTGGCCATGGCCATGCTGGACGAGGGCACAGCCAAGCGCACCTCACTCCAGATCAGTGACGAGCTGGCTCAGCTCGGCGCCAACCTGGCCACCGGCTCGAGGCTCGACGTCTCCAGCGTGTCACTCGAGGCGCTGACCGAGAACCTCGACGCCTCCCTCGATATCTATGGCGACGTGATCCTCCATCCCTCATTTCCCCGCGCCGACTTCGAGCGGCTGAAGAAGCAGCGACTGGCCCAGATTCAACAAGAGAAGGCCGATCCCGTCGGCCTGGCCCTCCGGGTGTTCCCCGGACTGCTCTACGGCCGGGGCCACGCCTACTCCAACCCGTGGACCGGATCGGGCACCGAGGAGTCCACCGCAAAGATCACCCGTGACCATCTGGTGCGTTTCCATCGAGACTGGTTCAAGCCGAATCATGCCACGCTGATCGTCGTGGGAGCCACCACGATGGCGGAGATACGTCCGAAGCTGGAGCGGATCTTTGCCTCCTGGAGCCCGGGAGAGGTTCCGTCGAAGGACATTGCCACCGTCGCGCAGCAGCCTCGCCCTGTGGTGTACCTGATCGACCGGCCGGGCTCGCTCCAGTCGCTGATCATTGCGGGCAACGTCGCCCCGCCGAAAGCGAACGCCGCGGAAGTGAGCATCCAGACCATGAACGCGGTGCTCGGCAGCGACTTCAGCTCCCGGGTCAACATGAACCTCAGGGAAGACAAGCACTGGGCCTATGGCGCGTACACGTTCTTCCGTGATGCGAGAGGCCAGCGGCCGTTCGTGGCCTACGCGCCGGTGCAGACCGACAAGACCAAGGAGGCGCTGGTCGAGCTGGACAAGGAGCTCCGCGGCATCGTCAAGGACCGGCCGATCCAGCCGGCTGAGCTCAGCCGAGCCCAGGCATCGCTGACGTTGACACTCCCGGGCTCATGGGAAACGATGGCCGCGCTCGCTGGTGCCATCGGTGACATCGTGACCTTCGGGCTCGACGATCGCTACTATGATACGTTTGCCGAGAAGGTACGGGCCCAGACGGTGCAGAGTCTCACCGCCGCCGCTGCCGACGTGGTCCATCCCGACCAGCTGGTCTGGGTCGTGGTGGGCGACCGCTCGAAGATCGAGCCGGGTCTTCGCGAGCTGAAGCTGGGCGAGATCCGTCTCATCGACACCGATGGAAGGCCGGTCAGTTAAGGCGGGGAAGCGGGGAAGCGGGGAGGCGGGAAAGCGAGTACGTGCCTAGTTCCTTACATGGGAGTCCAGAATGCCGACCAGCAGCGCAAGCGCAGTATGGCAAGGAGGCCTGAAAGCAGGCCGGGGACATTTCAAGGCAGGGTCAGGGGCGTTTGAGGGTGACTATTCGTTCTCGACCCGATTCGAGGGGGCCCGGGGAACCAATCCCGAGGAGCTCATCGCTGCCGCACACGCGGCGTGCCTCAGCATGGCCCTTTCCGCCGGATTGGAGAAGGGCGGCACCCCACCCACGAGCATCAGCACCAAAGCGTCGTGCACCGTGGAAAAAGTAGGCGACGGGTTCAAGATCACCCGCATGCGGCTGGAGGTGCGGGGCAAGGTTCCGGGGATGGATCAGTCGGCCTTCGCCAAAGCCGCCGAAGACGCCAAGAAGGGTTGTCCCGTGTCCGGAGCCCTCCAGGGGAATGTCCAGTTCGATTTGGATGCGAAGCTGGAGTAAGTGCTATCCCGTAAGCTTCCTCGCCATGTCCAGATAACCGTGCACGAGCTTCCTGAGCCGCTCCTGCAGCTCCGGATCCTTCAGTTTGCCGTGCTCGTCGAAAGCCTGCGGCGCCTGCGCCAGCGCGAACATATCGGGTAGGAGCATGACGCCGAGGCCTTCCAGCGGCACCCGTAGCGCCCAGAGCCCCCGGCTGCCGCCGACCACCGAGGTGGACGCGGCGAGCAGGACTCCGTGCTTCCCCCTGAGCGGCATCGGTTTCATCCGGGAAACCCAGTCGATCGCGTTCTTGAGCGTGCCGGGCAGGGAATAGTTGTACTCCGGCGAGGCGATCATCAGCCCGTCCACCGCCTCGATCCGACGGGCCAGCTCTCGTGTGCCCTCGGGAAAGCCGGCGGAGTTCTGCAGATCCGCGTCGTAGAGCGGCATGTCGAACTCACGAAAGTCGGCGAGGTCGACCTCGACCCTGGCTGCGCGCGCCAGCTCGACAGCCAGGTGGATCAGCTTGCGATTGAGCGATTCACGCTTGAGCGAGGCAGCGAAGGCAAGGAGTCTCACTCGGACGTGATCCGGTACCGAATCAACACCCCTTCGACGAACTCCGCCGTGACTCGGCCATCCGGAGTGGCGTACTCGCGGGTCTGGACTCGCAGGGTTCCTTCCTTCCGCTCGCTGCTCCTGGCGGCCGACCCGAGGAGCGCGTCGACGTCCTGGAGCAGCATCCCTTTCCGGGGCAGTCCGCTCCTCGGGGACTGGGCTGCCGGCTGCAGCGGAATGGAAGGCGGTGCGGCGGCCGACCCGGTCGGTTCGAAGTCGAGGTACTGCGCCAGCGCTGTCATGATCGACTCAGGGGCCAGGGCTTCGGCCGGCACCCCCGCGGGGTAGCGGATATTGAATCGTGAGCCACCGTCGAGCCGGCGCTGCCGCACATTCTGCTTCCGGTGCTCCTCCGCCTCCGCCACGGCTGAGCGGTTACGGGCGTCCTCCCGCTCGCGCTCTGCCTTCAGGTCGTCCAGCTCCTCGTTCATTGCCCGCTTCTTGACCGGATCGGTCTCCCGCTTGCCCTCCGCCTCGAGGTTTTTCTCCCGTTTGGTCTTGGGCGCGTCCTGGGTACTGACGTCGCTCGAGGTTTCGTCGCCGAAGGTGCCGTAGCCTCCGCCGCCGAGCTGAAACTCGATGTGCTTGGATTTCACCCTGATCTTCGTCACCGTGACCGGCTCACCGGGTCTGATGGCGGTGCCGGAGTTCTTGAGCCGTTTGGCGTACTTTAGTCGAGTGGGCGTGCGGTGCCGGGGTAGATGTCCACCCCGTCTTCGGTGCCGGGCAGTGCCAGCCTGGACGTGACGGTTTTGCCCTCGAAATACTCCTTCAGCGCAGCCTCGGATTGCGCGGCCACGCGGCTGGTCAGGGCGGCGAGGACGACCGGGACGAGCCATTTGTGCATGCAGGCACCTCTGGAGTGGGTTAGGGGCGAGCTTGACGGAGGGCAGTGAATATTGTATACAGAATACCGACCATACTAGGGATATCACTCATGATCACGCGCACGCCGCTCCGGGACCAGGTCTACCAGGCCGTCCTCACCCGGATCTATCGGGGAGACCTTCCCCCTGCCCGCCGGGTCCGCGATACCGATCTCGCGGCCCAGTTGGGGGTTAGCCGAACACCCGTCCGGGAGGCCCTGCTGCGGCTGTCCCGTGAGGGCGTTCTCGAGGCCGACATGGGCCGCGGCTTCAGCGTACGGCCGCTGGACGCGACCGAGATGCGGGAGAGCGGTGCGATCCTCTCCACGCTGGAGCGGCTGGCCCTCGATCTTTCCGGCGACATCCCGCCCGAACGGCTGGCGCGTCTCGGTGAGATCGACCGGGAGCTGGCGGCCACCAGGGGCGACGTGGATCGCTGCATCGATCTGGATGAGGAGTGGCATCGGACCCTCCTCGAGGGCTGCCCCAACCTCAGGCTCCGCGCTATGATCTCTACCCTTTGGCAGGTGCCCCGACGGTACATGCGGGCATTCCTGCGCGAGGCCGGCCGAGTCAGCCTTTCGACCCAGCATCATGCCAGGATCGTCGAGGCACTCAGGCGAAACGATCGGGAAGCCGCAATGCAGCGTTTCAGCCATCATTGGCAAAGGGGCATCGAGGAGCTCGGGGCCTGGATCGAACGATGACGGTCGCCGCTGCTTCTGATCTGGCGCGCTGGCGGGCGGAGACCCCCGGCTGCGAGCGCCTGGTCCACCTCAACAACGCCGGTGCAGCGCTGGTGCCCCGAGCCGTTCGCGATGCCATCGATGCCCACCTCGACCTGGAGGAACGGCTGGGCGGCTACGAGGCGGCGGAGGCCCAAACAGCGCCGCTTCAGGAGGCGTACGAGGGTGTGGCGCGCCTCCTGGGTGCCCGGGCCCGCAACATAGCCCTGGTCCAGAACTCCACGATCGCTTTTGCCCAGGCGATCAGCGCGTTCGACTTCGGACCGGGAGACGTGCTGCTCACCAGCCGGGCGGACTATGCCTCCAACCAGATCATGTATCTCTCCCTGGCCCGCCGGCGCGGCGTGGAGGTCGTACGAGCGCCGGATGCAGCGGAGGGCGGAGTCGATACGGATGAAGTGCGCCGGCTCGTCTCCCGGCGCCGGCCCGCTCTCGTGGCGCTCACCTGGGTGCCGACCAATTCCGGTCTGGTCCAGCCGGTCGAGGCCGTGGGACGCATCTGCCAGGAGGCTGGTGTCCCCTACCTGGTGGATGCGTGTCAGGCAGTGGGCCAGATGCCGATCGACGTCCAGCGTGTCGGCTGTGACTACCTCGCAGCCACGTCGCGCAAGTTCCTCCGGGGTCCGCGCGGCGTCGGGTTCCTCTATGTGTCGGACACGAGGCTCGAGGCCGGCGCCCACCCCCTCCTGGTGGACATGCACGGCGCTACCTGGGTCGAGGCCGATGCCTTCGATCTTACGCCCGATGCTCGTCGGTTCGAGAGCTGGGAGTTTGCCCACGCACTCGTGCTCGGTCTCGGCGCGGCCGCGGCCTACGCGCTCGACGTCGG
>DASYVW010000020.1:0-1870 GCA_035936675.1 Gemmatimonadales bacterium | reverse complement strand
GTCATCGGTGCTGGCCGCGTCGAGGAAGCGCTGAAACGTGGCCTGATTGCCGGTGAGAGGGAGCTGGAGGAAGGCGCTGCCGCCGAAGATGATGAGGCCGACCCGGTTCTCGGGTGAGGCCGCGAGCACCTCCGTAATCGCTCGCTTCGCCACCGCAAGCCGGGTCGACTCACTCGCTTCGCTCGGGGCAAGACCACCATCCGCGGCGTTCATGGAGCGGGAGAGGTCGAGCACTACCAACACATCGCGACCGGTATGAGCCAGCGATGCGGGTCGCTCCCCCAACTGGGGACGGGCCAGCGCCACCAGGCCGAGCGCGACGGCCGCGAACCGGAGTCCGATGCTTGCGAGCTGTGCGCGAGAGGCTGGGAGGTCAGACGACTTCTCCAGCAGGGACTCATCCCCGAAGCGCGCCAGCGCCTCCTGTCGACGGCGGTGCGCCGGGCGCATCGCCCACCAGGCAAGCGGCAGGGTCAGGACGGCGAGCGCCAGACAGATGGGGGATCCGAAGGTGAGAGCGCTCATGGCAAGGTTCGGAACCAGGTCAGACTCAGGCCCACCTCCAGCGCAAGGAGGAGCAGCGCCGGACCCAGAACGTAGGGGTAGAGCTCCCGGTAGTCGCGGGTTTCTCCGACGTGCACCTCGACCCGCTCAGCCCGGTCGATCTGCTCCATGATCCCGTCGAGCGCCGTGGCGTCGGTGGCCCGGTAGTAGCGGCCGCCGGTGCGCTCCGCCATCCGCTGGAGGGCGGCTTCGTCGCGACCGGTGAGCCGGGCCGCCGTGTTGCCCACCCGCCAGACTCCATTCAAGGCGACACTGGTCGTATCGAGCGTGCTGAGTCCGATCGCCTGGATCCGGATGCCGAGAGCTCGGGCCGCCTCTGCCGCGACCAAGGGCGTCGGCTGGCCGGTGTTGTTGGCTCCGTCGGTGATGAGCACGATGGTGCTGGCCTTCACCGGCAGATCCTTGAGCTGGCCGAGGCTCAGAGCCAGCGCCGTGCCGATCGCGGTGCCGTCGGGCAGCAGGCCGAGGTCCACTCGTCCGAGAATTTTCTGGACCAAGGCGATGTCGGGAGTGAGCGGTGCCTGGAGGAAGGCCCGTCCGGCGAAGAGCACCAGGCCGACGAGATCGCCGTCGCGGCGTCGGACGAAGTCGGTGACGACCCGGCGCGCCACGGTCAGTCGATTTCCGGGTTGGAAGTCTCCCGCCTTCATGCTGCTTGAGATGTCGAGCGCAAGCATGATGTTGCGGGAGCGAAGCCGGATCTCCCGCACGTCCTTCGGGATCTGGGGACGGGACAGCGCGAGCACGAGGAGCACGATGCCCACGAGACGGAGTACAATGAGGAGCGGCTGCCAGCGGGCCCGCCCGCGCACCGGCTCCTCCTCCAAGAACCCCAGGGCAGGCAACACGAGCCGTTCAGCCGGCGCTCGGCGGCGGCTCCGCCACTGGTTCACCGCCAACCCTGCCGGCAGCAGCAGCAAGGCCAGAACCGCCGGATTAGCGAAGCGCATCGGCCAGTGCTTCAATGGGACTGATTTCGTGCCAATGCCGGAGCAGCCTGCGGCATTGCTCCAGGAACTTCTCGGCAGTCTCCGGATATGGACGGAACCTCGCGAACTTCACCAGATCGGCCTGGTCCAGCAGCTCGCGGAACTCATCGCGCAACCCGTTGTCGCTCAAATGCGGCGGGATGGCCCAGACCAGCTCTTCGGTGGTGCGCTCCCGGGCGGGGAGCTGCTCCGTGGCCTCGAGGTAGCCGCGCAGGACGTCGACGATCGCCTCGTAGTGTCGAGCGACGTGGCCGTGCTCCGGCCAGCGGGCGCGCTCAATCCCGCCGAGTTGGTCGAGCGCAAGCGCATACGCCGTT
>DASYVW010000019.1:0-1807 GCA_035936675.1 Gemmatimonadales bacterium | reverse complement strand
CTTCGCTCTGATCGGTGTGGTACTGGGGGCACGATGGCTGGCAATCGGCGGATTCCTCGTGATCTACAACGCGATTCGGCTGTGGACCGGCTATTGGTCGCTCCGTACCGGAATGGAGACGGGGATGCGTGTCGGTGCCGCCATCGGGAGCTCCTGGGTGCCGCGTGCCATCGAGCGGGTGGGGCCTGCGGCGGGTTTCGCACTCGGGGCCGCGATTCCGGCCGTGGCAGCCTGGTATCTCACGGGCTTCGCCTGGGCCGCCGTCGTCGGGGCGACTGGGGTGGCGGTATCCGGGATCGCGCTGACTCGTTGGTTTGGCCCGACGCTGACGAGCGTGCGCTTCGCATTGCTGGCCATGATCCTTCTGCTCCTCTTCGGGCGGATCGGCCTGTGATCGAGCGGGAGGCAACCATCGTCAACTCGGAAGGGCTTCATGCTCGCCCAGCCGCGCGGATTGTCCGGCTGGCCAGTACGTTCAACGCGGAGATCGAGATCTCCAAGGACGGGGTGGGTGTGAACGGTAAGAGCATCATGGGCGTGATGATGCTGGCCGCCGAATGCGGCAGCTCCATCACCATCCGCGCGCAAGGTTCCGACGCCGAGCAGGCGGCGGAGGCTCTGGCCGCGCTCGTCGCCAGCGGCTTCGGCGAGCAATGAACGGACCCCGCCAGCTCCGTGGAATCGGGGTCTCACCGGGTGTAGCCTGGGCTCCGGCCCTGGTGATGCGGTGGGACTTCCCCCAGGTCCCGGACCGCACTGTTGCGGCCGGCGAGATCGAGGGCGAGGTGCGCCGCCTCCGGGAAGCCGTCGGGTACGTCGTCTCGCATCTCCAAGGGCTCGGCGAACGGGTGCTCCAACGTGCCGGCCCGGAAGAATCGCGGATCTTCGATGCCCAGATTTTGATGGCGCAGGACGAGGAGTTTCTCAAGTCGGTCGAGACCCTCATCCGGAAGAACCAGTTCAGCGCGGAAACCGCGTACGAGTTCAGGGCGCTCGAGCTCCGGCAGCACTGGTCAGGCGCTGCCCGGCTCCGTGATCGGCTCGCCGATCTCCACGCCATTCAGATGCGGATGATCCAGCACCTGCTGGGCCGCACCGATAGTGAGCTTTGGTCGATCCCCGCCGATGAACAGGTAATCGTCGTTGCCCACGAGCTGTCCCCCGGGCTCACCGTGCAGCTCGATCGAGAGCATGTCGTCGGGCTAGTGAGTGAAGAGGGAACCCGCACCGCTCACGCCGCAATCCTGGCCCACTCACTCAACATCCCTGCGGTCTTTGGGGTAGCCGGCGCGCTCGCCGCCATACCGGACGGCGCCATCCTGCTCATCGACGGTCAGAGCGGCACCATCGTCCTCAATCCCAATCGGGATGAAATGGAGGATGCCCGGGTGCAGGTGAGCCGCCGCCAGCGGCTGGAGCTGCAGCTCGAAGGGGTAGTCGGGCAGCCCGCAGTCACCCCTGCCGGCCGGGCGATCACCCTGATGGGGAATGTCGATCTGCCGGAAGAGATCGAGGCGGCGGTACGCCACGGCGCCCAAGGCGTTGGTCTCCTCCGCACGGAGTTTCTGATCACCGGTCGAGCCGTGCTGCCAAGCGAGGACGAGCAGACCGACTACTTCCGGCGGGTGGCGCGCGCCTTCCCCGACCTGACCGTGATCATCCGGTCGTTCGATCTGGGAGGCGACAAGTTCCCTGCCGCGTTCAAGGCTCCCACTGAAGCGAATCCGTTTCTGGGATGGCGGTCGATCCGGGTCTGCCTCGACGAGCCCGAGGTGTTCGGCCCGCAGATCCGGGCAGTGCTCCGCGC
>DASYVW010000018.1:0-2097 GCA_035936675.1 Gemmatimonadales bacterium | reverse complement strand
TCCGTATTCCCGGGCTCAAATAACCGGCCCCCTCACGCGCTGTCTGCCCGTTGCCGACCACCACCCGCGTATTGAGCCATAGCGCTTCGACCAACAGGTTGAATGAAGGCCGGAGCAGCCACACTGCACTCGCCCCGAGATTGAGGTTGGTCGTGGTTGCCGACTGACCCAGCGGATTGCGGGCAGAAGGAGTCACTGTGGCTCCCGCATTCCAGTGGGTCACGAGCTCGGGTCCGACCACAAACGATACCGGGAGATTCGCCTGAAGCCCTACCCCACCGCTACCACGCTCCATCTCATCGTTTCCAGTGGGCAGGAGAACGGTGAATCGGGGAGCTATCGCGGTTCTGGCTTCCGCGTTCCCGACCAGCTGGTAGCGATAGTTCAGGGCGACATCGCCCAGACCGGTACCGGTGGTGCCGTCGCGTTGCAGGGGGATGGTGTAGCTGAGTTGGTGCCGGATTCCACCGAGCGGCCACTCCTGAGTGAAGGCAAACTCCCAATCACCGCCGGAAGCGCGCTCGAAGGCGCCGATATGCTGCACCACGCCACGCTCCTGATTATATGCCTCTTCGAGCAGGAAGCTGTTGTCCTGGATGGCTTGCGCGGTAAGAGGTGAGAAGTAAGAGGTGAGAAGGAGGCAGATGTTTAGGACCGACCTGCTGAGCCACCGCGCCCTCTCACCTCTCACCTGTCACCTCTCACTTGTTACGAGAGCCACACTCTAAAGGTCCCGACCAGCAGCCAGACATTCAGCCCGATGATCATGCCCGCTACGGTCCAGGCTAACGTTGCGAGGGGACGGCTGTTCACGAACTCGCCCATCTTCCGCCGCTGGCCGGTGAAGTAGACCAGCGGCACCACGGCAAAGGAGAGCTGCAGGCTGAGGATGACCTGGCTCAGGATGAGAAGGGAGCCGGCCCCACGTTCCCCATACATCGCCGTTACAATCACCGCCGGTATGATCGCGATGAGCCGGGTGATGAGCCGCCTGAGCCAGGCCGGCAGCCGGATGTTGAGGAAGCCCTCCATCACGATCTGACCGGCCAGGGTCCCGGTGATCGTCGAATTCTGACCGGAGGCGAGCAGTGCCACCGCGAACAGGGTGCCCGCCAGTGTGGTGCCGAGCAGCGGGGTCAGGAGCCGGTAGGCATCTCCGATGTCGGCCACCTCCTGGTTCCCACTGTTGTGGAACGCCGCCGCGGCGAGAATCAGGATCGACGCGTTGATGAAGAAGGCGAAGAGCAGCGCGACCGTCGAGTCGAGCGTCGCAAAGCGGATGGCCTCGCGTTTCGACTTGGAATCGGGCAGCACCTTCCGGGTCTGCACGATGGAGGAGTGCAGATAGAGGTTGTGAGGCATCACCGTGGCACCGAGGATGCCAATGGCGATGTAGAGCATCACCGGATTGGTCACGATCTGAGTGGTCGGCACCAGGCCGCCCACGATCTGGGCCACCTCCGGGTGGGCCATGAGCAGCTCCGCCGCGAAGCATACGCCGATGGTCGCAACCAGGGCGATCACCAAGGCCTCGAGATAGCGGAAGCCCTTGTTCTGCAGCAGGAGAATCAGCAGCACGTCGAGCGCGGTGAGACAGACGCCCCAGATCAGCGGAATTCCGAAGAGCAGATTCAGGGCGATAGCCGAGCCGATTACTTCGGCCAGGTCGCAGGCCGCGATGGCGATCTCGCACATCACCCAAAGCACGAAGCTGACGGGACGCGTATAGTGGTCGCGGCACGCCTGGGCGAGATCTCTGCCGGTGGCAATGCCCAGCTTGAGCGCGAGCGCCTGGAGCAGAATCGCCATCAGATTCGAGAGCAGGACGACACTGAGCAGGGTGTAGCCGAAACGTGCACCACCGGCGAGGTCGGTGGCCCAGTTGCCCGGGTCCATGTAGCCGACGGCCACCATGTATCCGGGGCCGGCGAAGGCGAGGGCCTTGCGCCAGAACGACACCCCGGCGGGCACGTGGATCGTCTGATACGACTCCGGGAGGCTCGGAAGGGTGCGAGGGTACCGCCAGGCGGCGAGATCGCTGACCGGACGAGCCGGGGCAGCGCTCATGCGTCCTCCGCCGGTGCGCATTGCAGTACG
>DASYVW010000017.1:0-7479 GCA_035936675.1 Gemmatimonadales bacterium | reverse complement strand
CGGCAACTCCATGACCCTCTCCGGCCTTTCCCTGCTCCAGATCCAGGACAGCGCCGGAAGAATTCTGAGCTCCGGACATTTCCGGAACGAGTTTGATCGGCTGCAACCCGAGCTCCCTCGGATGCTGGCTGCGGCCGGCGGATTGGCGCTGGTGCGAACGCGAACTCCGGACACGACCATATTGGCCCTGGCGCGGGTCGACTCGTTCCAGGTGGGGGGTCGGCGGTTCACCATTGTCGGTGGGACCGAGGCCGAAGGCCGCCTGCTCAACCGCCTTGCTCGAGATGGCGAGCTGACGGTGGCTTTGGTGACACGGCCCGGCTGGCAGCCTGATACATCACAGGGCGCACGCGTCCTCCGCGAGCTTCCGCTCCCCTTTCTCGACCTTCTAGCTCAGAACGTGAGAGTCGACACCGCTCGGTTCGTCATCACCCAATCGTTCGGTACGGTCACAGCATTGCGGCAGAGCGTGGACCGGTGGCTCATGATCGCGCTGGCGCTTACGGTCGCAGTGGCCCTGATCGGAGCAGCCTGGCTCTCCTCGAGAATCAGCCGGCCGCTCCGGGACCTGGCGCGGAAGACCTCGGAGATCGACCTCGACCGCCTGGACCAGAGCTTCGAAAGCGATCGCCCCGACGAGATCGGCACGCTCTCCCGCTTGCTCGGCGCCATGACCGAGCGACTCCGGGCCGGCTCCGCCAGGCTGCGTGAGGTGGAGCGTCGGGCCGCCGTGGGCGACCTGGCCCGGCAGGTGAATCACGACATAAAGAACGGCCTCGCGCCGATCCGGAACGTGCTGCGGCACCTCTCCCAAGTTGGCCGCCAGGACCCTCAGCTCCTCCCCTCAGTGTTCGAGGATCGGCGAAGCACGCTGGAGTCGAGCGTCGAGTACCTCGAGACGCTGGCCCGGAACTATGCCCGGCTGTCACCCGGACTGGAACGCCGGCCGTGCGACCTGAACGCCGTCGTGGATCAGATTCTGCGGAATACCATGAGCGATGGGGTGGAGATCCAGGCCCGGCTGAGCGGACGACTTCCTCCTGTGCTGGGTGACAGCCTCATGTTGCGGCGCATCCTGGAGAATCTGATCGGAAACGCCGTCGATAGCCTGGCGGGGAGGAAAGGTGGAATCGTGACGGTCTCGACCGAAGAAACTGCGGGCAGCAAGCCGGATCGGGTCCGGATAACGGTGGCAGACACCGGGCCTGGAATGACCCGTGAACAGCTGGAGCGAGCGTTCGACGACTTCTACACGACCAAGGCCGGGGGGACTGGCCTGGGTCTCTCGATCGTGCAGCGGCTCGTCATGGACCTGGATGGAGTGCTTCGGATCGAGACCGAGCCCGGAGCCGGCACCCGCGTGATCCTCGAGTTCCCCACCGCTTCCTCTTCTCCAGTGGCACCGGCACAATGACCGTCGTACTCGTCGTGGATGATGTTCCCACCATGGCCAGCCAGTACGCCTACGACCTCGAGCGCCTCGCCGGGTACGAGGTGCTGACAGCCGGCGATGGCAAGCGAGCCCTGGATCTTCTGGCCGGCTCCGCTGTCGACTGTATGATCCTCGACCTCGAGATGCCCGGCATGGATGGCTTCGAGGTCTTGCGAGCCCTGGAACGGCTAGGAAACGAGGTACCGGTCATCGTCTATACCGGCACCGGCAATTACGAGCGCTGCATCCAGGCTGTCCGGCTCGGAGCGTACGGGTTCATCGATAAAGCCGAGCCGATGGAGCACGTCGTTCAGGAAGTGCAGGCGGCGCTTGAGCGAAAACGGCTCCGCGCCGAGGTGGCTGCCCTTCAGCGGAAGCTCGGGGTCGAGACCTCCCTGGTCGGCTCGAGTCCCTCCATAGCGCGCCTCCGCGAAGCGATCGCCCGGGTAGCGCCGATCCCGAGTCCCGTTCTCATCATTGGCGAGAGCGGGTCTGGCAAGGAGCTTGTTGCCCGTGATCTCCACCGCCTGGGGCCGTTCCCCAGCGGTCCATTCGTGGCTATCAACAGCGCGGCGCTCCCCGAGCATCTGGTCGAGAGCGAGCTCTTCGGCCACGAGCGAGGCGCTTTCACCGGTGCCGCAAACACCAGAAAAGGGGCGTTCGAGTCGGCGGATCGTGGTACCCTCTTTCTGGATGAGATCGGTGAGCTGCCACTCCCCGCGCAAGCCAAGCTCCTCCGCGTGCTCGAGGAACGCCGGGTTACCCGGCTCGGCGCCAGCCGTTCGATTCCCGTCGAAGCCAGAGTCGTGGCGGCCACCAATAGAGACCTCGAGGCGGAGGTCGCGGCCGGCCGGTTCCGCCAGGATCTCTACTACCGGATCAACGTCCACCTCGTGCGCGTGCCGCCCCTGCGCGACCGGATCTCCGATATTCCGGAGTTGGCGACCCGGTTCATCGCTGCTATCTGCGAGCGCTTTGGCATCCGAGTCAGAAAGCTCTCGGGCGATGCCCTGGATGTCCTGATGGGTTACGACTGGTCCCAGAACAACGTGCGGGAGCTGCGAAATGTGATCGAGCGAATGATCATCGCCGCCGACGGCGACGTGCTCCGTGCCGAGCACGTGCCGTCCGATATCCTAGACAGGAGCCGGGTGTCCCGCGCGGACGGGGAACGGAGCTTCCAGAGTCTCCGGCTGGAGGCCGAGCGGCAGATCGTTATCGCCGCTCTTGAGCGGAACGAGTGGCACATCACTCGCACCGCGGAAGAGCTTGGACTCGCCGATCACGCGAGTCTACTCAAGATCATGCGTCGCCTGGAGGTGAAAAGGGAGTGAATCGCAGCGTGTCCCGCCGGACACGAGCGCCCTCCCATATCAGTGTCCACCGGGACACAATCGCTCCAGTACCGTTTCGCATCGCTTCAGTTAACTCGTTCTCTCCCAAATAACTCCTGCGCTCTTCCGGCGCCCGGTCCCCGTGGCCGCCGGCTTGCCTTTACGAGTGGCGTTCGCTGGTCCACTCACGGCGCCAAGCGCCACATCGTAAGGAGGAGATCCATGTCTCGCCCCAATGCCCTCACCGTCTTCGCCTTGTCCCTCATGACCGTCGCCACTGGATGCCGTGGCGCGGACCGGCCGAAGACCACGTCCGAGTCGGTCGGTGCCACCACGCCTACCGTTTCGGCAAGCTCATCGACGGAGTCCGCCAGCATCGGCTCGGTGGCAGTCCCGGTTAGGTACGAGTCCGCCGAAGGAGTCTTCACCGAGGGTCGCTATTCCGAGGCGACCCGGCTCTTTACCGCGTATACCGAGAGCAACCCGGAGAACCCCTGGGGCTACTACATGCTCGGACTGTCTGCCTGGAAGTCAGGTGAGCCGGGGCGTGCGACAGAGGCGTTCGACCACGCGCTACAGCTCGACCCGAGCCATCGGAAGAGCCTGTTTAACTCGAGCCGGGTCCTGCTCGAGATGGGTCAGCCCAAGCCGGCTCTGGAGCGCATAGAGAAGGCGCTGGCCCTGGAGCCCATGTCCAACGAAGGGTTGCGGCTGCTCGGGCGCGCCAAGTACCAGCTCAGCGACGTGGACGGCGCAATCGAGGCGTATCACCGCGCCCTCTCCCTCGATGAGCACGATGTCTGGGCGATGAACAACCTGGGCCTGATCTATATAGAACAGGGCCGGAGTGCCGATGCTCTCCCGGCGCTGGCCCGGGCCGTCGAGCTCAGAAGCAATTCTCCGGTGTTTCTGAACAATCTGGGAACGGCGCTCGAGCGGACCGGCTACCCGGTCGCCGCCGCAAAGGAGTACGAGGCTGCCATTGCGGTAGACAGCAGCTATGCCAAGGCGTCAGCCAGCCTGGCCCGAGTGACCGCTGCGGGGCAGCAGCCGGAGTCTGAGCCGGTGGATCTGGGAGTCTTCTCGACCAGGTTTCAGTCAGAGATCGAAGCGTGGCGGGGATCGGCCGCGGTGCCTGACTCGAGCACCGGCAGCATCGTGGGGCTGAGCGACTCGAGCGTCGCATCGGTGGAGGCGGTCAGCGACACGTTGGAGGATTGTACCGGCGAAGACTGAACTTCCTTCAGCCCTGGTCCGCGGGAGGAGCTGCGTCGTCCAACACTCGGCGCAGCTCCTCTTCTTCCTCCGCGGTCAAAGGCCGAGCGCCGGGCGCCTGCGATTGGAGCAGCGCGCCCAGGAAAACCCCATAATCAACCTTCGCGCACACGGGGCAGAGATCCCGGCTGTAGGACTTGCCGCCGACCTGCTGGGTCTGAAAGATCTCGGCCTCGCGTTCACCACAACGTTGGCACAGCATGACGCCCCCCCCCCATCAGTGGGCGATGACGGCCCGGGCCTTGGCAACCAGCGCGGTCAGCCCCTGCTGAGACTGCTCAGGATTCGCCTCGTTCGCCGTGTTCACTGCGAAGATGATTGCCTGTGACGTGCGCGGGTTGATCACGAGAAGGGACCTGAACCCGGCTTGAGACCCGCTGTGCTCGACCAGCCCCTGAGGGACCAGGAAGAACGATAGCCCGACTGCGGAGCCAAACGCGCTCGGTGGCGAAAGCTGCATGACCGGCTGCCACATCTCCTCGATCGAGCTGCGTTTGAGAACCGTGTCGTAGATGTGCTTCGTCGCAGTATCACCGTGCGTGGCGTTGGTCAGAAAGGCGGCATACTTGACCAGATCGGTCAGGGGAGCGTTCCATCCCCCGTTCGGGATGGTGATGCCGGGATCAAAGTCCCGGCCATTGGCAACTACCGCCTCGACGCCGGAGCTGTCACGCTGGAGCGTGTAGTTGTTCGAGCGCCATCGCGCCAAGTGATATGGCGTGACCCCGAAGTAGCTGCGGCTCAGTCCGAGCGGGGTCCAGATGTTCTTCTGGATGTACACCTCGTACGGATCTCCGGTGAGCTGCTCGATGATCCGAGCCAGGTAGATGAAGGCGGGGTTGCTGTAGCCGAACTGCGATCCCGGCCGGAATTCGATTTCCTGGTACGGCATCATTGACACCAGCTGCTCCCAGCGGGTTGGCTCGAACGGCTCCCAGGATTTCCCTGCCTTGTACGGCCAGGTCGGGTCCTGAAACCCAGCGCTGTGGGAGAGCAGCATGCGGATGGTGATCGCGTCCATGGAGCCGAACCGGTTGTGCACCTGGCGTAGCTCGGGGATGTAGCTGGTCACCTTATCGTTCAGGGTGAGGAGGCCCCGGTCGCGCAGCTGCATGATGGCGATGGCGGTGAGCGTCTTGGTAATGGACGCCCAGTGGTAGATGCTGCGTTCATCCACCGGCTCGCGGCGGGCGCGGTCGGCCAGACCGCGCTCATGGTGTGCGATCACCAGGCCGTCCTGCATGATCAGGGCACCGGCTCCGACTACACTGTCCGCCATAGCGTAATCGTCGAGCGCCTGGACGAACGCCTGCCATCCCGCCGGCTCACCTTTCGCCGGTTGGCGTTGTGCCTGCGCCAAGGCCGTACTCAGGAGCAGCGACCAACAGATCATCGAAATGCATCGTTCCATGCCGGCCGACCCCTTCATCAGGTAGCTTGCGGCCGGCCGAACACGAAGGAGCCATACCCCAGGAGGAGCACGCCGTAGATCGCGACACTCGACCAGCCGAAGCTGTTCATCAGGCCCCAGAACTGTGCCGTCAGCGAGACCACGAACCCCGCCAGAGAGCCAAGGAATGAGCCGATTACCACGCCACGCCGGGTTGTTGGGTCGCTGACGTCACGGATCAAATACAGGACCAATCCAAGCTGGACCAGCGCGGAGCCGAAGAAGCGGGCCATGAGAACAACCGTGGGCTCCGCGGCCACTCCATACATCGCGAGGACTCTGGCCGGAGCGAAAAGGAAACCGATCCCGAACGCGAGCGCGAGCAGGCCGGCGAGGCGAAGGAGCGTGCCGAGTTGCATGGATGTCTCCTTGGTGTTTCAGGGCATGGTCCTGGACGGGGACTGGTAGAGTATACGCCGTGCGGCCGCAGATCTCGAACGGGGGAACTTGGGTCGGGGGCCGGGTGTTGCCTAAACGTTCGCAGCACCGAGATCACTCGTCGAAGGAGAGTCGTATCATGACCACCGCCAGACCGACCGCCGTCCCCGCCGCCGCGGCCGGGACGATCACGCTCGGCGGAGACCTCACCGTCAACCGCATGGGATTCGGAACCATGCGCCTTACCGGAAAGGGGATCTGGGGTCCGCCGAAGAATCCCGAACAAGCCGTCCGCGTGTTGCAACGGGCCGTCGAGCTCGGCGTGAACTTCTTCGACACGGCGGACTCCTACGGGCCGCACGTTGCCGAGGAGCTCATCGCCGAAGCGCTGTATCCCTACCCCGGGCTCGTCATCGCCACCAAGGGTGGCTTTGACCGGCCCGGTCCCGATCGATGGGTCGAGAACGGCCGGCCCGAGAACCTGCGCGAGAAGTTGGAAGGCAGCCTCCGGCGACTTCGAGTCGAGCGGATCGACCTGTGGCAGCTTCATCGGATCGACCCCAAGGTTCCCGCTCAGGAGCAGTTCGAGGCGGTCCGGGAATTCCAGCGCGAGGGCCTCATCCGTCATGTCGGGCTGTCGGAGGTGTCGGTGGACCAGATCGAGCAGGCCCGCAAGGTGGTGCCGATCGTGTCGGTCCAGAACCGCTACAACGTGACCGATCGAAAGTGGGACAAGGAGGTCGAGTACTGTGAGCGAGAAGGACTCGCCTTCATTCCCTGGTTCCCGCTCTCGGCCGGCACGCTCGACTCCGACGTGCTCCCCCGGGTAGCAGAACGACACGGCGCCACGATCTATCAGATCGCGCTGGCCTGGCTGCTGGCCCGCTCCCCGGCCATGCTGGTGATTCCGGGAACTTCGTCGGTGGAGCACCTGGAGGAGAATGTGGCGGCGGCAGAGATCCGACTGACCAAGAAGGACCTGAAGGAGCTGGACTCGCTCGGCGGGTAAGCTCCTACCAGAGAGCCGCTTCCCTCAAATAGACGCCCCGCCTACGCCGGGAATGCGACAGTTGGAGAGATCAATTGTCGCAAACCCGGCTGCTCTTTGCCTCGGCGTTAGCCCCCGCTACAGCGACCTCCGAGATCTGTAATGCAGGGTTCTGCCGATTAGGTATGTTGTCACACCCTTCACATAAGCTGTTCTTGTGGCCGGGACGCGAAGCCCGGACGCACTCGCATTGTTCCTGAAAAGCTCTGCCCGATCGGGCAAAATCACCACGGAGAGTTGATGAATGCATTACACCGGTTAAGCAGTATTGCGCTCGTCGCACTGATGGCTTCGGCCTGTGCCGACCAAAACATGACCAACGAAACCAGCACGAATGATCTCAGCACGCCGGCACCGTCGTTCCTGGTGGCGGGAACGTCGGTCGCAGTGGACTTTGAGAATCCACCATACTCGACGGGTACGATCAACGGGCAGGATGACTGGACAAGCTTGGGCGCCGCCGGCAGCGGCTGTGCAGTATACGATCACGCAGTGGCCACTAATTCCTACGGGTATTCAACGTTCGGCGCGCAAAGCCTGCGGATCTCGAATGCCGTCACGA
>DASYVW010000016.1:0-1653 GCA_035936675.1 Gemmatimonadales bacterium | reverse complement strand
CGTGGCCCTACCGCTGGTCCAGTTGACCCGCGTCGCGTCGCCCCAGTCAGTCGGGTCCGTTCCGGCCGGAGCAGCGCCGGCACGGAAGCCATCCTGGCTGAAGGTGAAAGCTCCCGGCGGGCCCAACTACGTGCACGTGAAGGCCATGATGCGTGAGCTCGGCCTCCACACCGTATGCGAGGAGGCCCGCTGTCCCAACGTGGGGGAGTGCTGGGAGCACAAGGCCGCCACCTTCATGATCCTGGGCGACGTGTGCACCCGGAACTGCACGTACTGTGCGGTGTCCCACGGCACCCCCACTGCCTTCGACCCGCTGGAGCCGGTGCGCCTCGCGGAAGCGGTGTCCCGGATGGAGCTCCAGCACGTTGTGATCACGTCGGTTGACCGGGACGACCTGCCCAACGGGGGCGCCGAAGCCTTTGCCGGCTGCATCAACGAGATCCGTCGCCGGCTTCCTGACACGACGGTCGAGGTGCTCATCCCCGACTTCAAGGGATCCGAAGCAGCCCTCCAGATCGTAATGGACGCGCGCCCCGATATCCTCAATCACAACCTCGAGACCGCCGAGCGTCTTTATCGTTTGGCCCGCCCGGGGGGGAGATACGACCGGGCACTTCGCTTGCTGGCGAACGCGCGCCGCATGGCTCCTGATGGCCTCACGAAATCGGGCATCATCCTGGGCATGGGCGAGGAGTGGGACGAGGTGCTGGTCTGCATGCGGGATCTCCGCCGTAGCGACGTCAATATTCTGACCCTGGGGCAGTACCTGCGCCCATCCGGCAGCCACATGCCGGTTGCGCGCTACTACACCCCGGCTGAGTTCGCTGAGCTCCGAGAGGTCGGCCTCGCACTCGGCTTCTCGCACGTCCAGGCCAGCCCGCTCACCCGGTCTTCCTACCACGCGTGGGAACAGGCGCGAGCCGCAGGCTCGCGTCCCGAGCCTCACGAGGGATCTCCTGCCAAGAGCGGCGGTCATCCCGAGTCCTTCGCTGCCGCTCAGGACAGGCTCCGCGAGGGACCTCTCTACTTGATTGCCGAAGCTCCGCCCGGGGTGTCTCCCTGAGCACCGCGAGAGGCCAACGGGGAGCCCGCGCCGAGCGTAGCGAGGCTAGCCCCGAGCCTGGCACCCAAGAGCGCGCAATGGCCGAGCCCGCCGCTACCCGACCCAAGCCAAAGCCAAAAGGACTCGACCCAGCCCGGGCAGAGGAGTACCGCCGCTGGCTCCGGCAGATGTTGCTCATCCGCCACTTCGAGGAAAAGGCGGGAGAGGCGTATAGCCTGGGGAAGATCGGCGGCTTCTGCCACCTCTACATCGGCCAGGAGGCGGTGGCCGTAGGAAGCCTCGGGGCGCTCGGTCCCAACGACTACATCACCTGCTCCTACCGTGAGCATGGGCATGCGCTTGCCCGCGGGATCACCGCTCGGGCGGTGATGGCGGAGCTCTTCGGCAAGGCGCCGGGCTGCTCCGGGGGCAAGGGCGGCTCGATGCACTTGTTCGACGCCTCGCTCGGCTTCCTCGGGGGTCACGCGATCGTGGGAGCCCACATTCCGCTGGCTACCGGAATGGCGTTCGCAGCCAAGTACCGGAACACCGACCAGGTGTCGGTCTGCTATTTCGGCGAGGCCGCAGTCAACAACGGCGCGTTCCACGAG
>DASYVW010000015.1:0-2380 GCA_035936675.1 Gemmatimonadales bacterium | reverse complement strand
GGAAGCCCAGCCGAACAGGTTCACCAGGGACAGCTCCGCCGGCGTAGCCAGAGCGGTCACCGTGGACTTGGTGAACGCGTCCATGATCTTGGCAACGCCGCTGACCAGCGCTGCCAACAGGAGGGGGCCGGTCAGGTGGTACTTACCCTGGAGGACCCATCGTTCGATCAACGGCGTGACCAACCAGAGAGTCGCCGACCCGGCCACTACCAGGACGGCGACCAGCTTGGCCTCGTGGGCGATCAGCGCCCGGCGCTCGGGCACGGTGCCCGGGGCGCGCAATCGGGGAACCAGCGTATAACCCACACCCATTTGCAACACACGAAAGAGGGAGCCGGCGATCGGCGCCAGAACTCCAAAGGTCGCGAGATCGCGGAGCGGGAGAACATGAGGGATGACCAGCCGCTCGAGCTGGATCAGGAACAGTCCAGCCCCATTGAGACCCGCGAAGGAAAGCGCTTCACCCCAGGGAAACCAGCTGCCGTGCACCGGTTTGGTTGCGCGTTCCCGAAAGAGCACCCACCAACCGTACACGGCTGCGAGCACGAAGCCGAGCATCGAGATCGAAAGAGGAAGCCAGGCCCGCCGGTCGTGAGAGACAACCACAGCCAGGGCGGCAACCAGAAGCGCCAGATTGGGACTCTGAGTCAGCGCCAGTGAGATGCCGTACCGCCGCTCACTTTGAAACTGCGCTCCCGCAACCGCCATGGCGCCGCCGGCCACAGTCGAGACAAACAGGATCAGGGCCATTCCCGTGCTGATGTCGTAGCCGAGTTGAGCGGCGATCACGAAGGCCACCCCGACCAGCAACGACGCACCCAGGGTACGACGGAGCAGCCTCGGACCCGCATCCAAGTGGCGACGGTTAACGATGCCGTCCACCCCGGCGGGCGCCAACGAATATCCGAGATTGGCCAGCGCGATAACAAGAGTGAAGACTGCGTACTCGGCCGTCGGCAAGAACCGGGCGAGCACCAGGTTCGCTCCCGCGAATCCCAGCCCCGAGGTCCCGTACACCACCACGGTCCGGAGGGTCGGCGAGCGCCACAATTGCCTCATGCTACGGCCCCGCTCGCCCTCGACTCCATCATGCTGTAGAAGGAGCTGAGCTTTCGCTCGGCGGCTTCGGGTGTGAATTCCTGCTGCACGTACGCCTTGGCCTGACTGGCCAGGCGCTCCCGGAGGACAGGATCCCTGAGCAGCTCGGCCAAGCCATTGCCCAGGGCTTCCGGCTCGGGAGGGACGAGATAGGCGGTCCGATCATCCAGCACCTGGGTATGCGTGCGCAGGCGGGTGGCCAGTACCGCCGTGCCAGAGTCCAGATACGAATAGATCTTCATCGGGGTATTCAGCCCTCGGATGCGTGGCGATACGAGCACGTCCGCCCGACGGAAGAGACTCTCCAGCGCCGCCACCGGACGCGGCCCGAGAAAATGCACCCGGCCCTTAATCCCTAGCCGCAGGGCCCTCCGGCCATAGAGGGCAATGTCCTTCTCCAGACCTCCCACGATGACCAGGTGGGCGGTAGGCACCCGGATCAGGGCATGGCGGAAGCCCTCCAAGAGAAGTCCAATGCCCTGATAATCCGCGAGATTGCCTGCGTACATCACCACCGGGCTCTCAGGGTCCACTCCTGGCAAGACACCGTTGCTGCCATGGCTCTCGCCGAAACGCGGGGGTTCCGGCTCCAACAAGGTGCTGTCCTCGACCCGGCCAACCAGCTTGTCCGGGGCGTGCCTGTGGGCCACATCCTCGAGGGCCGCACATACCGTGAGCACCCCGAGGCTGTTGCGCACTGCCACGGCCTCGCATCGCCTGAGGGTCGAGAAAGCGAACTGGAGTCGGGGATAGGCGTCGACGAGTTGCTCGGCGAGCGACGAGTCCATGTCGTAAACGTAGGGGATGCCTGCGAGCCTCTGCATGGCGGCTGCGATGAATGCGGACTCTTCAACTGCGTGGATGAGATCGTACCGATTTCGGCGCACCATCCGGATGCATTTCACGAACATTAAGGCGTCGCAAACGACTTTCTTCAGCGAGAAGCCTGCGCGGACGTTCCGGATCCATGGTGGGCGGGCGATTCGGTGAATCCGGCAGTTGGGGATGGCGATGTTCTCGCCCTCGTGGAAGGTCAGCAGATCAAGCTGGTGGCCGCGAGAGCTCAGAAACTCGAGCACCTGTCGGACCGCGATCGGAGTGCCTCGTGGCTGGAAGAAGGGGTGGGGGGCGAGGATGAGAATTCTCACCCGACGTCCTCATTCAAGGCTAACGACGCTCAGGTCCGCTCGCGTACCCGGTAGGCCCGCCGGTGCGGCGCGCGCAGGTGCACGATGATCTCTCCCACCAATCCCAGTCCGATGAGCTGGACTCCGAGGGCGAC
>DASYVW010000014.1:0-3619 GCA_035936675.1 Gemmatimonadales bacterium | reverse complement strand
TGCTCGACCGCCCAGCGGAGCGATACAAGGCGTCGTATCTCCGGAGCGAGCGGCTGAGCGGGCGTACGACCGACGTAATCGAGCTCACGCCCGCAGTCCCGGATCTTCCATTCGAAAAAGCGGTGATTTGGCTCGATCGGGAGAACGCCCTGCCCCGCCGGCTCGAGATCCACGAACAATCAGGCGCCACTCGAACTCTCGACTTGAGTCAGATCCGGGTCAACGAGCAGGTGCCGGAGCGGACCTTCACCTTCAAGATCCCGAGTGGTGTTCGGGTCGTCGATCAGTAGCCGCAACAGCAGCGCTCCGTCCCAGGAGTTCCCCCGCCAGAACAGCATCAACCCGCTTCACCTCAGCATCGCCGAGACCTGCTTCACGCGCCAGGGCGACTGCTGCCCGACCGAGCGTGCGATAGAGCTCCTGGTCCTCGGGCTCCAGTGCGTCCAGGTGTGCTTGGACGGTTTGCGCATCTCCGCGCCGGACCGCGCCGGTGAGCGACGCGGCCGGTCCCAGAGTGGTCAGGTTTGCCACCGCCCCCCCGAGCAGCGGGAGATAGAGCCGGGCCGCAATGTCGGCGGGCACTCCCGCGGAGCGCGCGATCCGCTCGGCCACTCCCACAAGAGCCACGGTGTAGTTGGCGACGAATGCTGCGGCGGCATGATATGCCGGCTTGGCCGCAGCCGGTATCCGCACCGGGACCATCCTGAGCGTGTTGGCTAACCGCTCGGCCGCGACCAGCGCCCGCTCGTCACCCTCGATACCGGCGTAGGCTCCCTTCAGGCGCTCGGCCGCGGTACCCGGCTCGGCGACCGACTGCAGCGGGTGAAAGGATCCACATGCTGCCCCAGTCTGATCGAGAGGCTGCAGTGCGTTGCGATCAAGGAGACCTGATAGGTGGAGAACCACCTGGTCCCGAGTGACGGCGCGTTCCGCGGCGAGCTCGGCGGCTACATGGGTGATAGCCTGGTCCGGAGTTGCTATCAGAATGAGCTCGGCTTCTGCCGTTGCCTCGGCCTTGCTGCCCTGATGCAGCACCAGGGGCGGGATCACGTCTCGGGGTGAACGATTGAGGAGCATGACCTTGTAGCCCCGCCGCTTCAACGCCAATCCCAGGCCCTGCCCCATCCGGCCTGCTCCAATAATCGTGATACGTGGCTGCGACACCGATACTCCTTTAGGCTATTAGCTATTGGCTATGGCCATACAAAATAGCCCATTGCCCTTTGCAAATGATTGAGCCCGGCCGGCCCTCCCCCAGGCCGACCGAGCTCGCTCACGCGACGGTACTAGGCGATCCTAATTTTGGGCCGTAGCGGTAGACCCGTTAGTCCGGGCCAGGCCCAGCAGTTCCTTGGGCGTCTGCGCCTTGCGCAACAGCCCCATCGCGGTCTGCATCTGCAGGTCGTTTGTGGCATGGCGACGGAATTCGGCCGGGCGGCCAAAGACATACCGAGCCACTTCATAACCCAACTGCTCATCGATGAGGTCCCCCGCTCCGTTGAACACGCTGGGGTCGACCTTGATGTCGTGCGCGCGGAGCCGCTCGTACACCTGCTGCCGCATCGCGGGCGTCACCTTGAAGGATTCAGATTTCACTCCATGGGTCTTCTTGGCCTCGAGAGCGATCGAGGTGAGAGCGTCCCGATATTGCGGGAGAGCACCGCCGAGTGCCTTGGCGAACTCCCGCTCGGGTACCGTCAACGTGTCCGGGCGAATGACCAGATCCGGCACGATGCCCCCGCCACCGCGCACCACCCTGCCGCCATCAGTGTGGAATATCGGACGCTCCTTGAGGGCCGAGTCGGTGGACTCCTTATCGGGGGCGCCGGGTACCGTGTCGGCGATGGCTGCCATGGCCGCCTGAGTAGCCTGATCCTCTTCGTCCTTCGCGATGCGCTGGATGGTCCTGCCGCTCGGCGTGAACCATCTTGCGGTCGTCAACTTCAAGGCAATTCCCTCGCCCAGGGGGAAGAGCGTCTGGACCAGCCCCTTGCCGAAGGTGGGGGCGCCAACGACTACCGCGCGATCATGATCCTGCAGGGCACCGGCAATGATCTCGGCTGCGCTGGCGGTTCCATCGTTTACCAGCACTACAATAGGAAGGTCGGGCCAGGCCTGCCGTGCTTCGTCGTAGAACTCCTTGGTCGACCCACGAGCGCGCCCGCGCGTCGAAACGATCTCCTGTCGGGAATCCAGAAATAGGTCGGCCACCTTGACGCCCTGATCGAGCAAGCCGCCGGGGTTGCCCCGCAGGTCCATGATGAGCGACTTCATGCCCTTGGCTTTCATGGCCGCGATTTCCTGACGCAGCTCCTCGGCCGAGGTCTCGCTCACCGGATTCAGGGAGATGTAGCCGATACCGCTGTCGAAGAGCGTCCCGGGTGGCACGGAGCGCATGTGGACCTGCGCGCGCGTCAGCCGGTATTTGATCGGATCGGCAATGCCGGCGCGCCTGATCGTGATGCCCACTTTGGAGCCTGCGTCCCCCCTCAGCGCCTTCACGGCCTCGTCATTCTTCCAACCTTCAGTCGACTTGCCGTCAACTTCGACGATCTGATCACCGGTCTGGATGCCGGCCCGCTCAGCCGGGGTTTCGGGAAGCGGCGCCACGACCGTGATCCACCCGTCCCGAACATCGATCTGGATGCCGAGGCCCGCGTAGTTGCCTGAAGTCTGCTCGGTGAGCGCCTTGTAGTCATCGCCGGTGAGCAGGACAGAGTAGGGATCCTTGAGCTGCTCCAGCATGCCCGTGGTGGCCTTCTGGTAGAGATCTGTTTCGCCGATCGAGTCGACGTAGTAGGTACTGACATGGCCGAGGACGTCGTCGAAGAGCCGCGCCTGCTGGTAGACGTTGCCATCACTAGCCACGCCTCGCTGCAGCAGCCAGCCACCGCTCAGGAAAGAGATCACCGCCACAAGACCAATCACGCCCCAACGCTGCTTCATATTTTCCTCCGCTCCCGCAGAATAACTGAAATATTCGGTTGTCGTCCCTGACGGAGACCCTCACGTCCGGTGTGGCCGAGGCGGGAGACCAGCTCGGCCCCGACGGCTAGACCATAGCGATATATAAACTTATCCAACCGGCGCCTGGAAAGTTTCAGGGGCGGCGGCGCGGACCTCAGTCCATGCTGCCTGCAAGAGCTGGTCCGGTGGGAGGCTTCCATCCAAATGTCGCACCCCTTCACCCTGAACCGCCAGGTAGAATTTCACGACCCGGCGATGGAAATCCACGCTTTCCCGATCGAGCCGATCCTGCCGTTTCCCGGCGGCGAGCTGCCGAGCCTGGCCCAGCTCCGGGGCTAAATCCAGGATCAGTGTGAGGTCCGGGCGAACGCCGCCGGTGGCGGCCAGGTTCCCCGCTCGGACCAACCCCGGATCGAGCCCCCGACCGGCCATCTGATAGGCTTCGGTCGAAAGCGCAAATCGGTCTGAGAGCACCACCCGGCCCGCATCCAGCGCAGGACGGATGGTGGACTGAACCAGATCGGCCCTGGCCGCAAGGTAGAGGAAGAGCTCGGCGAGAGGGCCTACCGGATGCTCGGGATCGAGCAAGGCCTGGCGGGCAATCTCGGCCGCGCGGGTGCTGCCGGGTTCCCGCACGACCAAAGGGTCCACG
>DASYVW010000013.1:0-3752 GCA_035936675.1 Gemmatimonadales bacterium | reverse complement strand
GGCCCCTACGAGTACGACCGGACGATTTGTCCGGAGTTTGTGATGAGGCCGGAGCTGGTACAGATAGTGAGAGGTGAGAGGTAAGAGGTAAGAGGTGAGAAGTGATTGTCATCCTGAGCGAAGCGAAGGATCCCTACGCGTGCGATTCGAGAGATCCTTCGCTTCGCTCAGGATGACAGCCCTTTAGAAACGATCTCTTGAATCAGGACATAAAATGACTCCCCGGACCCTTCTCACCTCTCACCTCTTACTTCTTACCTTCCTCATGGCCTCTCCCGCCGCCGCGCAGTCGAAGGATCGCGCCCTGGAGCACGCCCGGAAGCTGCTCGAGTCCACGCCGCTCATCGACGGCCACAACGACTTGCCATGGGAGATCCGCGCGTCGAAGACGGCGCCTCGCGACGTGGCGGCGTTCGACCTTCGCACCCGGGCGCCCAAGCACACCGATCTCGGCCGGCTTAAGGAGGGTCGGGTGGCGGCCCAGTTCTGGTCCATCTACATCCCCGGAGAGATCAAGGACAGTGGCTACGCGCGGGTCCAGCTGGAGCAGTTCGACATCGCCCGCCGGATGATCGCCCGGTATCCCGACCGCCTCGCACCGGCGTACACCGCCGACGACATCGAGCGCAGCTTCAAGCGCCACCGGATCGCGTCTCTGCTGGGCATGGAAGGAGGCCACGCCATCGAGAACTCGCTCGGAGCGCTCCGGTCCTACTACGACCTTGGTGCCCGCTACCTCACGCTGACCCACAACGTCACCCTGGACTGGGCCGACGCGGCGCTCGACACCGCTCGGCATGACGGCCTGACGGAGTTCGGCCGCGAGGTCGTACGGGAGATGAACCGGCTCGGCATGCTGGTGGATCTCTCCCACGTGTCACCGGCGACGATGAGTGATGCCCTCGACGTCACCGAAGCTCCGGTGATCTTCTCCCACTCCTCGGCCCGGGCGCTCACCGATCACCCGCGGAACGTGCCCGACTCGATCCTGGCCCGGCTGCCGAAGAACGGCGGCGTCGTCATGGTCACCTTCGTGCCAGCATTCGTGTCGCCGGATGTTGCCGCGTGGGACAAGCGGCTGCAGGAGCAGGTGGAGGGAGTAAAAGCGTCGGTGAGCGACACGGCCCAGCAACAGAAGCTGGTAGAGGAGTGGAAGGCCACGCATCCGGTGCCGAGCGCAACGCTGAAGCAGGTGGCCGACCATATCGAGCACGTCAGGCAGGTGGCCGGAGTGGATCACGTGGGCATCGGGAGCGACTTCGACGGGATCGACTCTACCCCGGAAGGCCTGGAGGACTCATCGAAGTTCCCGGAGCTGTTCGCAGAGCTGATCCGGCGCGGCTGGAGCGACGCCGACCTCAAGAAGCTCGCCGGTCAGAACCTGTTGCGCGCGTTTCGGGGGGCGGAAGCCACCGCCGCCCGGCTGCAGAAGGTCCGCCAGCCGTCTACCAAGACGATAGAGGAGCTGGATGGAACGAAAGCCGCAATCGGGACGGAGAAAACGTGAACCGTGCGGCAGGCGTTGTCACCCTGAGGGAGCGCAGCGACCGAGGGGGCCGGAACCCGGGCCCTCAGGGTGACAACCGGGGTTTCTCCCGCTCAGCCCTCTGCCTTCCTATCACGACCCCAAACACCAAAGCCATCACCGAAAACGAGAACCACTGGATCGCGTAGCTCAGGTGAGGGCCGTCATCCAGCGCCAGCGGCTCGAGCCGCCGGGGAAATCGGGGTAGGGTGGAGTCGGGCAGCTGACGGATGTAGACCGGACTGATTGGGTAGGGCAACCGGGTGCGAAACGCCTCGAGGTCGAGCTGGGCCCAGGCGGTTTCCTTCCCCCGCTGGAGCGGCGCGCCCCCGCCGGAGCGTATCGGCAGCGCGATCCCTTCTACCCGGACCGTTCCCGGTTCCCGCCACGGATCGGGGTCGACGGTGAAAGCATCCGGTGTGGGCACGAACCCGCGGTTCACCAGCACCGCACTCCTCCCATCGTGGAGCAGCAGCGGTGAGACGATCTCGACGCCGGGCACGCCCTGGTACACCCGTGCGCGAAGGATGATGGTGTGGTCGTCATCGTACCGGCCCGACGCCACGACCCGGCGATCGATCAGCCCAACACCCGCCGCATCGCCATCCTCAATCATGACCGGCGGCTTCGACCGTGCCGCCAGGGCCTTGGCGTTCACGGCCCGCCGCTCCCGCAGCCGATGCACTTGCCACAGGCCGAGGCGAGCGCAGACCAGCGCCACGGCGACGAAGCACCCGAGCAGCAGCAGTCGTGAACGAACGCGCATCGATTGGTCCGGCCTTTGCGGAGGTGCGCCGAGTGCCGCGCGCAGATGTCTGCTCAAACCTAACGTCAGCGGGAGGCCTCCCATGAGCAGACCGCAGCCGGTAAATAGACCCCGCGGCCGCACTACCGATGGCAGGTGCGGGTGGCTATTCTAGTGGACCCCCTTCAACCCGGCTCCCGCCCGAGCCGGCCGAACATCCAGATAGCGTGAACGCATGCCTCACACGACACATCTCTTCGTGGGACGAGTCCTCGTGTTGCTCATGGCTGGTGTCATCGGCTGCGGCAGCGATCTGCTGCTGCCCGATCCTCCCGGTGGCGGCCAGAATGTCGCCCTGACCAAGGTCGATGGCGACCAGCAGACCGGCACGGTGGGCGAGCCGCTCCCGGCCCCACTCGTCGTCCAAGTCCTGTCCGCGCGCGAGCAGCCGGTCTCCGGCCGCAAGGTCGCCTTCGGCCCCGCTTCCGATCCGGCCGCCGGCGCGGTCAGCCCCGACACCGCCGTCACCAACGATGCCGGCCAGGCCACCGCGCGCTGGGTCCTCGGCACCTCGCCGGGACCTCAGCTAGTCGTGGCGCACCTCGTCGGCGGCGAGGCCGACAACCAGGTTGCCGAGTTCAGAGCCGCGGCCATGGCCGCCGCTCCCGACACGTTGCGCCCCGGGAGTGCGCTGGCCCAGCCTGGGCAGCGGAAGCGCGAGGTCGCCACCGTGCCCGTGGTGCACGTGGTCGACCGGTTCGGAAATCCGGTGCAGAGCATCTCGGTGGCTTGGCAGGTGACCGCGGGTGGTGGCAAGGTGGAGGAACCGATCACCGAGACGGACGCCGACGGCAATACCTCGGCCCGCTGGACGCTGGGTGACCGGCTCGGGTTCCACCAGCTCACTGCCACTGTCGGGAACGTCAGCGGATCCCCGGTGAGCTTCACCGCCACGGTGCTGTTCTAGGTCTCAGAGAAGGGTTGCTGCCGTAGGAACGCCACAACAGCGCCGCTGCCCCACTCGCCAAGTAGCGGTAACGGGGGTACTTACGACCCGGCACCGGACCCCGTGCCAGGCATATAACCTGCTTGACCTCGCTCCGTTCTTCCTCAACGCCGAATGCGTTTACCGAGCCGGCTCGAGAAATCATTACCCAGGCGTGACTTAGGTCGAGCGTGTGACCCAGGTCCTTTTCTCGACCCGGCAATGGGACTACACTGCTGCCTGCCCTCGATTCCAGCAGCACATGTGAGCCCGAGATCCGGGCCGCGTTTCTTTACGAACTTCGTCAGGATGGTTGCCGGTGATGGCTAACAGGCTCCTTGGGTCTTTGGTGGTCGGCCTTTCCCTCGGCTTCGCCGCGTGCGGTGGCGAAAACTTGACCTTGCCGAGCGAGGGTGAGCCTGCGGCCATAGCGGTGGAGACGGGCAACACGCAGAATGGACGAGTGGGAACCGAGCTGCCTACTCCGGTTACCGTTG
>DASYVW010000012.1:0-3804 GCA_035936675.1 Gemmatimonadales bacterium | reverse complement strand
TCAACGGGCACCGCGGGACGAGATAACTAGGGGGCCTTGAAGCATAAGGCCCCTAGTTTATAGGGCTGGAATCAACGTCGTATAAGATATGTTATGTTAAGTGGCCTTGGGGAAAACTGTGGAGAACTGTGGAGTGTGCTGCGTTGGCGCTATGTAAGTGGTTGAGTTGCAGCGTATTACGTAGGAACGAACCGAGAGACAAACATGGCTGGATTGCGGCTTCTAGATGCCTTCCCACACTCCACGAAAAACCAGCCGGCCCTGGCCCCCCAACCAGACCCCCGTCGCTCGGGGGCCCGCCATCTCCGCCCGAACGCTGAGCTCTGGGCCTCCCCTGCTCCGGAAGCTTAGGGGGAGCTGGGCTTCACCACGAGACGCCAAAGCCAGAGCGGCCGCCACGGTACCGGTTCCGCAGGCGAGCGTCTCGCCCTCGACACCGCGCTCGTACGTTCGAATCAACCAGGAGCCTTCGGTCGGAGCCACGAAATTGACGTTAGCTCCCTCGGGCCCGACACTTCCATGGGATCGAAGCACCCGGCCGCGGCCGGCCACATCGACCGCTTCGATGTTGTCCACTCGGATCACCAGATGGGGTACTCCAACGCTGCCCATCGAGAGCCACCGCTCGCCCGCCACCGCCGCAATCCCGCCGTGCTCGTGCGGCAGATCCACATCGGGAAGATTGATCTCCGCCCCATCCTCCGTAGCCGCGGCTCTGACCCGCACCACGCCTGCGTCGGTCAGCAGACAGAACTCCCCGGGTGGCACGAACTCGAGTGCCACGGCCAACCTTCCACAGCAGAGCGCCGCGTTCCCGCACAGCGCTCCGTGCGACCCATCCGCATTCCAGTAGGCCATGCGGACCGAATCCGGTGTTGCCGGTGTGAGAATGACGAACCCGTCGGCGCCGACTCCGCTCCGGCGGTCACAGATGGCTCTTACCTGGGCTGCCGGCCAGCGGCTGGCGTCCGTAAAGCGTCCGTCGAGCACGACGAAGTCATTGCCCGAGCCGCTCATCTTATAGACGAGAGTCCCTCTCACAAGCGCCCAATCAGGGACTGGAGGCGGAGCCACCAGACCATCCAGATCGCCTCCCGAACGATGCGCTTGTTCATCTTGCTCTGCCCCTCGACCCGATCGGTGAACACGATGGGGACCTCCACCAACCGGAACCCTTTCTTCCAGGCCCGGAAGCTCATTTCGATCTGAAAGGCGTAACCGTTGGACCGCACCTTCTCGAAATCGATGGCCTCGAGCACCTCGCGGCGAAAGCACTTGAAGCCGCCGGTCGAGTCAGCCAACGGAAGACCGGTGATCCAGCGGGCGTATTGGTTGGCGCCGATAGAAAGGAGGAGCCGGGAGATCGGCCAATTGATGACGTTCACCACCCCGGCGCGGTAGCGGGACCCGATCACCAGATCGGCGTCGGCCGCAGCGCGGATGAAGTCGCCCAGGAACTTCGGATCGTGGGAGAAGTCCGCGTCCATCTCGAAGATCAGGTCATACCGGTTAGCCAGCGCCCACTGGAATCCGGCCAGGTAGGCCTTCCCCAGACCTGACTTACTGGGCCGGTGAAGCACCTGCACTCGTGGCGTGGAGGCAGCCACCTCATCGGCCAGCTGGCCCGTCCCGTCGGGCGAGTTGTCGTCCACGACCAGCACATCGATCCGGGGATCCTGCTGAAGAATGGCAGGCACCACGAGCGGCAGATTGACCCGCTCGTTATATGTCGGCACCACCACGAGGAGACGATCAGCCACGACGGCGACGAAGGCTCAAGAGCGCCGCCCCGGCAGTCACCAGCAGCACGATGGTCCAGGTGACGGCGGTAACAATCGCGGTGAGCTGAACGATCCCGGGCCGGTAGCGCAGCACGACCCGATGCTCGCCGCTAGTGGTCAACGGCACGGCCATCAAGGCGTAATTAGCCCGGAGGACAGGCACGGAAACGCCATCGATCTCCGCCTGCCACGAGCCATGATACGTACGACTTATCGTCAGCAGTGCGGGTCCCGTGGTGCGAGCTCGTACCGCCAGGGTGTCATCCCCGTTCCCTTCAATTACCGCAGTCCCGGTCCCTCCCCCATGCCCGATCGACGGCACCGCCTCCTCCAGCAGAGTGGTTCTTGCCGGATCGAAGGTGGGCGACCAGAGGAGCGCGATCTGACGGGCGGAGTCCGGTTCGACCTGCACTTCCGGCACCACTGCGGCGCCGGGCATGGCGCTTTCGTTGAGGTAGACCGCGACTCGTTGATCGGCACCCAGGAGTTTGAGACCGGGAAGCTCCACCTGCCCCGGCAAGAGGACGTACCTCGCGGCAAGTGCCCGGAGCGCCGCGCTATTGAGAAAGCTAAGCCAGTATTGCTCCAGCTCACCCGCGGTGCGGGCCCCTTGGCGCACGTCGTAGCGAGTGAGCGCGTTGTACCACCGAAGCTGATTACCATGGTAGCCGAACACTTCGGGAACCCCATAAGTCGCCAGAAAACCCTCGGGATACGCTCCGCCGACGGTGAGTACCCGCTCCCCGGGAACCAGCCGCGCACGTAGCGCCTGGATGCCCTGATCCGGTGGGAAGAAATCGTCGTACCGAACGACCTGAATGTAGCGGTTATCCACTCGAAGCAGGTCGACGGCGGTCAAGCTCGTCAGGATCATCGCGACATGCACTGCTCGAAGCTTACCCCGATTCCACAGGAGTACCGCGCCCCATGCCAGCGCGCAGATGATCGCAACACTGAGCGCACCCCCCACGAGCCGCGGGAGGTTGGCTGCGAAGGCTTGCGCTCGCTGGCCTCCCTCCGCAGCACCGAAAACAGAAGTCCAGCTGGCGTACAGGCCCTGCCCCCCTCCCAATGCCAGGAGGGCGATCAACAGGGCCGCAACGCCGCCAGCGGCGAGCGCAGTCGACAGCGCACGACGGGCGCGCGAATCTGCTCCGGACAGGACGCGGTCCAATAGCAGCGCGGCCAAAAGGGTGAGAGCCGCGATGGCTACGAAGGTCGCGAGACTCGGAGCCCGAAAATTCTTGAGGCCCGGCACGAACGAGTACAACAGCCGGAATACCGGGGTGCCGGCGCCGAGCGCGTACAGGAGCGCGATCGCGGCCAACGCCCCCAGACCCCAGCGCCGGCGATCACCTTTGAGGCCCGCCAGGGCCGCGATGCCCAGCACAAACACCAACGCCCCGCCGTATTCAGAGTTGTGCTTGAAGGGGTTCTTACCCCAGTACGTCTCCGACTGCGCATCGGTGCCGCTGAAGTCGGGAATGAACAGCGAAAGCGCCTCCTCGGCGTGGAGCGACCAGCTGGCCGAGTACTCGAATCCACGCCCGGGACCGGCGCGGGGCGAATCCTCCCGCAAGTACCGGTACATGGGAAACAGCGTAATGGCTGCCACCCCGATCGCGGTGAGCCCAGCAAGCATGCCGCCGGCGAGCCCGGTGGCGAGGAGTGCTCCCCCTTTGCGGCGGCGGGTGATCAAGCTGCCGAGGGCATACGCCAAGAGGGCGACATAGGCGTAGTACGCGAGCTGCGGGTGGGCTATGACCATGAGCCCGGCCACCGCGCCGAGCCAGAGGAACCGGAGCCATGATCGCCGGTCGAGCGCGGTCACCAGAAGCCACAACCCTGCCGGAAATAGGGCGGTGACGTACATCTTGCCGTCCTGCCCGCCCCAGACGAGGCTCACCAGGTTGGCGGACAGGAGGTACGCCGAGCCGGCGAACAGGGCAACCCACCGGCTCACCCCCAACGCCCGGGCTGCCAGATACATGAACACGCCGGCAAGGTAGACGTGGAGGATGAG
>DASYVW010000011.1:0-7081 GCA_035936675.1 Gemmatimonadales bacterium | reverse complement strand
CGGGAAGACCCGATCAAGCCGACCTTCGTGGTGGACATCACCGCGCAATTCGCGCGCAAACTCGCGGCGATCAAGTGCTACGCCAGCCAGTTCGACGGCGCGCAGGCAGCCGGAGAGATCTTCCCTACGGGCCAGGATCTGTATTCACTGGTGGAGACCCAGAACGCCCATTACGGCTCGCTCATCCGGAGGCACTACGGCGAGCCGTATTTCACCAATGAGACGCTGGAGGTGGAAGACGTCATGAAGCTCGGGGTACAGAGCTTATAGGCGTTCTCCACCCGTCATCTCGCCGCTATCTTCCCAGCCATGCATCTCCCCGTCTATCTCGACTACGCCGCCACCACCCCGGTCCGACCCGAGGTGCTGGAGGCCATGCTGCCGTATCTCACGGCGCAGTCGTTCGGGAACCCGTCCAGCGCCCATCGCTTCGGCCGGGCAGCCCGGGCCGGCATCGAGCAGGCCCGACGGCAGATCGCGGAGGCGCTTGGGGCGGAGCCCAACCAGGTGGTCTTCACCTCGGGTGGAACCGAGGCCGATAACCTGGGCATCGTGGGCGCCGCGCTGGCAGCGCGCGATCGAGGTGGCCAGATGTGCGTCGCAGTCTCGGCGATCGAGCACAAGGCCGTCCTGGCCGCGGCCCACGCCGTGTGTCATCTCGGCGGCCGTGAAGTACTGCTGCCGGTGGATGGCGGAGGCAGGCTCGACCTCGATGCACTCGATCGGGTGCTGGTCGACCGTCCCGCCGTCGTGTCAGTCATGTGGGTGAACAACGAGATCGGCGTGATCCAGCCGGTGCAGGAGATCGCCGGCCGTTGCCAGGAAGCAGGGATCACCTTCCACACCGACGCGGTCCAGGCGGTCGGGAAGGTGCCGGTCTCGGTCAGCAAGCTCTCCTGCACCCTCCTCACCATCTCGGGCCACAAGATCGGTGGACCCAAGGGAATCGGCGCCTTGATCGTGCGCGATCGGAAGGCGATCGAAGCCATCATTCACGGTGGTGGCCAGCAGTTCGGCATCCGGCCCGGCACGGAGAACGTCGCTGGTGCCGTGGCCCTTGGTCGCGCGGCCGAGCTGGCCGCTGCCGAGCAGGCCGACCTGGCCAAGCGGCTGTTGATACTGCGGGACGAGCTCGCCGCCCGGCTCAAGGCCCTGGTACCCGACCTGGTCGTCAACGCCGGGGAAAGCCCACGCGCTCCGCATCTGCTCAGCGTCTCGATCGATGGAGCCGACAGCGAGGCGCTCCTGATGCATCTGGATCTCGCCGGCATCGCCGCGTCGAGTGGGTCGGCATGCTCCACCGGCGCGGTGGAGCCTTCGCATGTGCTCGTCGCCATGGGCGTGCCCCGTGAGCGGGCGCTCGGCGCCATCCGCTTCAGCTTCGGGCGGGAGAGCACCCAGGCCGACGTAGAGCGGGCCGCGGCGGTCGTGCCGGCGGTAGTAGCCAAGGTCCGGAAGCTCGCGAGCGTGCTTGGGCGGACGGGCGGTCGGTACGGCGGTACGGCGGAAACGGCGGTAGGCTGATGAGCCCCCGTGTTCTAGTTGCCATGTCCGGCGGAGTGGATAGCTCCGTGGCAGCAGCCCGTCTCGTCGAACAGGGCTATGATGTCATCGGCGCCACGATGAAGCTGTTCTGCTATGGCGACGACGTGCCCGACCGGCCATGCTGCTCGCTCGACTCGATCAACGACGCGCGCGATGTCGCCCACGCGCTCGGCATCCCGCATTACGTCCTGAATCTCGAGGACCGGTTCGACCTGCACGTGATCCAGAACTTCGTCAGCGAGTACAGCCGCGGCCGTACGCCGATCCCCTGCGTGCGCTGCAATTCGTTCACCAAGTTCCGCGACCTCCTGGCCCATGCCGATGCGCTCGACTGCGACTATATCGCCACGGGCCACTATGCCGTTGCCCGGGCCGGCGGGCTGTACCGCGGGCGCGACCTCAGCAAGGATCAGAGCTACTTCCTCTGGGGAATCGACCGGAACGTGGTGGCTCGGATGCTCACCCCGGTCGGCGAGATGTCCAAGGCGGAGACCCGGATGTACGCCCGCCGGTTGGGACTCACCACCGCGGACAAGGAGGAATCGGTGGAGATCTGTTTCGTCCCCAACGACGATTACGTCTCGGTGCTGGAGCGCCATCTCCCCGCCGATGCCCCTGCCCTCGTGCCGGGACCGCTGGTCACCACGTCCGGCGAGGTGATCGGCGAGCACCCCGGCTATGGCCGCTACACCATCGGCCAGCGGAAGGGCTTGCCCGGCGGCTTCGACGGAGCTCGTTACGTGGTGGCGATCCGGCCCGACAGCCGCGAAGTGGTGGTCGGGAGTGCGGAGGATCTCGCCGGGCACAGTGTGCATCTCGATGAGGTCAACTGGCTGGCGGATCCGCTTCAGCCTGGCGACCGCTGTGAGGTGCAGATCAGGTACCGGGCCCGGAGTGCACCGGCGACGGTGCTGGAGAAGAGTGACGGCAGTCTCGAACTGGCCCTGGAAACGCCGGTCCGCGCCATCGCCCCTGGTCAGTCCGGAGTGCTCTACGGAGCCGGAGGCAGGGTGCTTGGCGGCGGCGTGATCGGCTGACCTCATGCGCTCCGTACTGCTTCACTGGATCCTGAACGCGGCTGCCCTCTGGGTGGCCGCGGCGCTCATTCCCGGGCTCGACTTCACCGGCGGTTTCGGGCGCCTGCTCCTCGTCGCTGCGGTGTTCGGCATCGTGAACAGCACACTTCGGCCGCTGCTCACCATTCTCACTTGCCCCTTGATCGTCCTCACCCTCGGGCTCTTCACCCTGGTAATCAACGCGCTGATGCTGCTGGTGACCGGCTGGCTTTCGGAGAGCTGGAATCTGGGCTTTACGGTGAGCGGCTTCTGGGCAGCGTTCTTCGGTGGGCTGGTGGTAGGTCTGGTGAGTATGGTCTTGTCGTTGGTGCTGGCTCCTCCGAAGGTGACCGTGGTGAAGGGGCCCCCGACGCCTCGATATTAGCTAGTACTTCAACCCCGCCGAATCGGCAAACTTCTTCATCAGCTCCTGCTGCTCCGCGTTGAGCGTCTCGGGCACAGTTACCTGAACCCCAACGAGCTGATCCCCCCTGCGGCCGTTCTTCTCCAAACCCTGCCCCTTGATCCGGAACTTCCGACCCGGCTGGGTGCCCGGCGGAATCCGCAGCAGCACCTTCTTGCCGTCCAACGTACGCACACGGACGCGGGTTCCGAGCGCCGCCTGCGCCAGGTTGATGGGTACGTCGGCGTGAATGTCGAGGCCCTCGCGGCGGAAGAAACGATCGGGCTGAACCTGAAAGGTGATGACCAGATCGCCTGGCGGACCTCCCGGCCGGCTGGGCTGCCCTTGTCCTCGCAGGAGCACCCTGTCACCAGTGTCGGTTCCCGGTGGCACGGTGATCACTACCTTGCGTTCGGTGCGGACCTCCCCTGCACCATTACAGGTCGGACACTTCTGAGAGGGGATCTTCCCGCGACCGCGGCATTGGGGGCAGGGCCGGTTGACGGCAAAGCTCCCTTGCCCGAAGGAGATCGTCCCCCGCCCATTACACTCCGGGCAGGTAGACATGGTGGCGCCTGGAGCGCCGCCGGTTCCCTTGCAGGTGGGGCAGGTATCGGTCATTGGGAGCGTAACGGGGATCTTGCCCCCGAGCATCGCGACCCGGAACGGCACCTCGAGTACCGCCTCGAGCGTCTCTCCCCCACCATCCCGGCTCTCTTCCCGCCGCCCCCGCCCGAAGATCGAGGAGAAGATGTCTCCCAATCCACCCATCTCGCCGAAGTCGAAGCCTTGAGCCCCGAAATCTCCCATGTCCGGCCCAGCACCGGCCCCCCGGCTCGCGCCCGCCCCCGCCGGCCGGCGGGGCATGCCATCGAAGGCGCCGTAGCGGCGCATTTGATCGTATTGCTTGCGCTTCTCGGGATCGGAGAGCGTGCTGTGGGCTTCCGAGATCTCCTTGAAGCGTTCGGCGGCGGACGGGTTGTTTGGATTGGCGTCGGGGTGGTACTGCTTGGCTAGCCGACGATAGGCCTTCTTGATATCGCCCTGGCTAGCCGAGTCGGGAACGCCGAGGACCTGATAGAAGTCCTTGGCAGCCACCTTAGTGCCGGCCCTGGTCGGAGTAGACCTGCACCCGCGCCGGACGGATGAGCGCGCCCTTGAACCGGTAGCCGGGCTGGAATGTGGCGGCGACGGTCTGGTCCTTCGAGTGATCGGGGGCCGGGGTCGTGGACACCGCCTCGTGCAGTGCGGGATCGAAGGCCGATCCAATCGGGTCTATTCGCTCTACCCCAGCTTCCTCTAACTCCTTCCAGAGCTTGCGGTCAACCGCGCTCAACCCTTCGCGGAGCGCCGGGAGCGGAGTGCCGGCACCACTCGCCACGAGCCGGTCGAGGTCATCCAGGACGTCGATGAGCTTGGACACAAAGCTCGCCTGCGCTCGATCGACCAGCTCGGCCCGCTCCCGCGTGTTCCGCTTCCGGTAATTGTCGAACTCTGCGGCGAGCCGCAGATGCCGGTCCTTCAACTCGGTCAGGTCGCTTTCGATCTTGGCCTCGCGACCGCCACGGAACGTGGGCTGTGTGCTCTCCGCCCGGGACGACGGCCCTGGGTTCATGTCGGTGGAGGCGATGTCGGCACCGTCGGCGCTACGCCCCTCATCCGACGCCGGATCGGCCGTACCGTCGGGAGTATCGATGGGACTCTCCTGACTATCGAGATCGCTTGGAAAATCGGTTCGCTTAGTCACTTGCACACACTCACTATGTAAGACTCAGGAAAGATAATAGCCCTCGTGAGGAGGGAGCGTCAGAGCAGCAAACTAGGAATGGTCCTGAAGACGATCAGGACCGGGTCGCTCTGGAGCCGGTGCTGGCAAGCCGGCGGTACAGCAGGAGAAGGGCGGCCTGAGCCGCCCGCGCGCGGATCTCGTGACGGGTGCCGGCAAAGAGGACGCGACGGGTTTCTACCGTGCCATCGAGTGCGCACCCGAACCAGACGGTGCCGACCGGCTTGGATGGCGAGCCTCCGCCGGGCCCGGCTATTCCGGTCACCGACAGTGCCGCGCCGACACCAAACCGCTGGGCTGCGCCCTGGGCCATGGCTCCGGCCACCGGCTCACTGACCGCGCCATGCTCGGCCAGGAGTGCGGGAGGCACTCCGAGCAGCTCGATCTTAGGCGCGTTGTCGTAGGCGATCACGCCGCCCACGAAGACCTCCGAGCTGCCGGGAATCTCCGTGAGCCGGGCGCCGAGCAGCCCACCGGTACAGGACTCCGCAACTGCCAGGCGGATTCCTTGCGACCGCGATCGATCGAGCACCAGCGCCGCCAGGTCGCTCTCGCCCTCTCCATAGACCGATTCGCCCGCGCGAGTGCGCAGGAGGTCGGCGGCGCTCCGGAGCCGCCGGTCGGCTTCGGCACCCTCGAGGTTCCAGGCACTCAGCCGGAGGTCGACCCCCTCCAGCCCCGGCAGATACGCCAGGCTGAGCGGGGCGATGTCTTGCTCGATTTCGCCCAGGCGCTCGGCCAAGGACGACTCCGGAACGCCGCTGGTGCGAACGACCAGCGAGCGGATCACCAGCCCGGTTGCCCGCGTGGCCAGGCGCGGCACCACCTCATTCTCGAGCAACCTGCGCATCTCGTGCGGAACCCCCGGCAACAGGATCGCGAGTCCGGGCGCTCCCTCGAGCCACAAACCTGGTGCGGTACCCCATCGGTTGCGAAGAACGGTTGCCCCTCGAGGCACCTCGGCCTGGCTCCGGTTACTCGCGGCCGGCGTCCTCTCCAGGCGGGCAAAGCGCTCGAGCAGGGCAGCCCAGACTTCCTCGTCGAACTCGAGCGGAGCCTGGAACAAATCGGCCACGACCTTCTTGGTGATATCGTCGCGGGTGGGCCCGAGCCCCCCGGTCGTCAGCACGGCGCCGGTTCGCTCCAAGGCTTCCGACACCGCGTCCCGGATCTCGTCAGGCCGGTCGGCCACCGAGGCGCGCCGGGTCACCCGCACCCCAAGGGCCGCCAGGGCTCGCGCGATCTCCGCCGCATTGGTGTCGAGGGTAATCCCGAGCAGCAGCTCGGTGCCGATGGTGACGAGCTCGATGTTCATGGGAGCTGGGAGCTAGCTCCCAGCCCTATCCGAGAAAAGCCGCCGATTCCGGTAGAGATACAACGCGAAGGAGTACACCGTGAGCAAGGCCGCGCAGGCGAGGGTGACCGCGACGAAGCCTCCGTGGAACTCGTTCCAGTATTGGGCATACTGGTTATGCTCCCAGCCCATTGGCTTCCGGGCGTCTCGGAAGGCGAACCACAGAATCACGGCGCCGACGAAGATGTTCTGAATCGTGGTCTTGAGCTTTCCCGCCCCGGCGGCCGGGATCACCACGCCGCGCCGGCTGGCCCACCAGCGAAAGCCGGTCATCGCCAGCTCACGGCCAATCAGCAGCAGACACACCCAGAGTGGAATGCTGCCCCAGATCGGGATGTCGTAGAGATCGTGACGCTGGCGGGAGATCCAGTAGATCGGGATCAGAGTCGCGAAGAGCAGCAGCTTATCGGCGATGGGATCGAGGAGCTTACCGAGGTCGGTCACCTCGTTGCGGCTGCGGGCCAGGTGACCGTCGTAGATGTCGCTCACGGCGGCAATGATGAAGATGATGAAGGCGATCAGCTTGGGCCAGTAACCATCGATGAACGGCAGCAGCGCGATGACGGGGGTAAAGCAGATCCGCACCAGCGTGATGATATTGGGCAGCGTCCACATAACTATCCTACCCCAGCGTCTTGACGACGGTCTTGCTGATGGCCTTCAGCGTGTCGAAGACGCCTTCTCCGGTGAGTGCCACCGCTTCGAAGTACGGAGCCCGCTCGATCCAGTGCCCGTCCTCCTGGTTGACCAGAAACTCGGAGTCGTGGTGCGGATCCGGGGTCACCCGCTGCTTGGCAGGTTCGGACACCGGCCAGCCCGGGTTGAGCGCCGCCTGGAGCTCGTCGATCGGCGCGGCATTGGGCAAGTCGCGCTTGTTATACTGGATCGCGAAGGGGAGCTTGGTGACATCGTAGCCGTGCTGCGTCATGTTCTCGTAC
>DASYVW010000010.1:0-1720 GCA_035936675.1 Gemmatimonadales bacterium | reverse complement strand
CGTGAAGCCAGCGGCGAATGGTGTCGACGTGGACATCGTGTTTCGGGTCGAGGAGCGCCGCACCGGCAACATCAACTTCGGCGCCTCCCTGGGGCAGGGAACTGGAGTGGGGGGCTTTCTCGGCCTGGAGGAGCCCAATCTTTTTGGCCGGGGAAAGCGGGGCAAGCTGCAGTGGCAGTTCGGCAAGAACATCAACGACTTCACCCTGAGTTACACCGACCCGGCGATCCGGGAGAGCCGGATCTCCGGGACGGTCTCGCTGTTCGACTCCCGGGCCCGGTACAACATCGGCGATCTGGGCCGGCGGAAGCAGACCGGCGGCAGCCTGCAGCTCGGATTTCCCTTCCTGGGATCGCGCTATACCCGGTTCTTCACCTCTTACTCGTTCCAGCGCATCCGCTATTCTGAGGGTTCGGCCGACATTCAGGCGCGGTTCCGGTGCAGCGCATGTACCAAGTCATCCTTCGGACTCAGCTTGGTTCGGGATACCCGGGTCGGCTTGCCCTTCGCCACTGGCGGCGTCATGACCAACGTCAGCGCCGAGCTCAATGGTGGGATTCTGGGCGGCACCGGAAACTATCGGAAGGTGGATCTCGAAGGGCGTTGGTACGCGCCGCTCGGCACTATGGGCGGGGCAGGGCAGCTCGGCGCTGGGGTTCAGTTCGTGCTTGGCCTCACCGCCAAGTCAGGGTTCGTCTTTGGTGATGCAGGCCCGTTCTACCAGGATCTCTACGCCCTCGGGGGAGTCCAATATGGCATCCCGCTGCGGGGTTACGACGAGTTCTCGATCACGCCGAACGGATTCGATCCGACCGCCGGTGGTAACAACGCGGCGAGCTCCCAGTCGTTCGGCAAGTCCTACGCGACGTTCACAGTCGAGGCCGGGGCCCGGATCAGCCAATCGCTCTACGTCGACGCCTTCCTCGACGCCGGCAACGTATACCGCAGCGCTCGGCAGTGGGATCCGACCCGATTGTTCCGGGGTGCCGGCTTCGGAGCGGCCGTCATCTCGCCACTTGGCCCCATCGGCGTCGATCTCGGCTACGGATTCGACAAGGTAGATATCAACGGCCGGCCCAAACCCGGCTGGCAGCTCCATTTCAAGCTGGGCAACTTCTTTTAGTCAGCACGCACCTTTCATCGGGAGTGAAGCATGAAGCTTGCCGCCGTCGGAGTCTGGATGGGATTGGCCACATTCTCATTGGTGGGAGCCGGGCCGCTCGCCGCCCAGCAGAGTGGAAGTGCCAAGATCGCGTACGTCAACACCCAAGCGATCCTCAAACAGACGCCCGGATACACCAAGGCCGAGTCGACCTTCACGAAGGAACTCGAGGGCTACCGGGTCGAGGTGCAGAAGCTTCAGGCAACCCTCGACTCTGCGGCGTCGGACTTCGATCAGCAGTCGGTGATGCTGAGTCCCAGCCAACGTGCCGCCAAGCGGAAGGACCTCCAGGCGCAGCAGCAGAAACTGGAGCAGCGGACCCAGGAGCTGCAGCAGAAAGCGGCAACCAGGGAACGGGAGCTTCTCGATCCGATCCAAACCAAGGTGAACAGCGTCATCGAGGGCGTGAGAGCGGCGGGGAACTACGCCGTGATTTTCGACGTGAGCGCGCCGAACAACGGGATCGTCACTGCCGACAAGGCGCTGGATCTGACTCAGCGCATCATCCAGCAGCTTAAAGCGGGCAGCTAGTCGCGTGACGACTGGCGGTCTCACCGC
>DASYVW010000009.1:0-8191 GCA_035936675.1 Gemmatimonadales bacterium | reverse complement strand
GCGCGCCAGCCCCGCCAGGTAGCATGCGTCCCGGCCCAGCTCAGAGGCGATGCGGTGATCGGGATGCCGGCCAACGGGGAAGGGAAGGATCACGACACGAGGAGCGAAGTGGCGGATTTGCTTGACGATAGACCGCCTTGTCTCATCCGTGTTCTGAAGGTGAGCGTCGGGCAAGCCGGCGTTTCGACGCTCGGTGACGCCGAGGATTCGCGTCGCCCGCTCGGCCTCCTCGGCCCGCAGTGCGCCACTGCCCCGCGTGCCAGTCTCGCCCTCGGTGAGGTCCAGAATACCAGTCCGGTAGCCGGCATCGGTCGCCTTGAGAAGGGCACCGGCGCAGGTCAGTTCGACGTCATCGCGGTGGGCGGCGATTGCCAGGATGTCTACGGGCATGGCGGAAATAAAGCGTGAACGGTGAACGGTGAACAGTGAACGGGGTTGGGTGGGTGGGCCCCTTCACCGTTTACCGTTTACCGTTCACACTCACTTACGCCGCTACCCTCCGCCGATACCGCTTCGCTAAAACCAGCGCTCCCCATCCAAGAACGACAACCGGCACCACGAAGCCTAGTGAGGCGATGGCGCCCGCGAGCACACCAACGAAATTGCGCCAGGCGGTTTTGAACGCTTCGCCGATGACGCTCTGCCCGGGGTGGGACGCCACGATCGGGGCGGGCTCGAAGAGATTGACCGACAGCGTGCTCAGCTGGGCGCTCGTCTTGAGGAAGCGCATCCGGCCCTCCATCCGCTCGATCTCCTCGCGCACCCGGGCAAGCTCGCGTTCGACGGTGAGCACGTCCTGGAGCTTGCCGGTGCGGGTTCGCAGGAGTTCGACCAGCCTGTCCTCGAGCCGCCGGCTGTTCCCCACCCGGGCGGTCAGATCCACGAACTCCTCACTCACGTCCTCCGCCGCGACATTGACGAACTGCAGCCGCCCGAGCGGTTCCAGCGCTTGAGTCAGATCGTCGAAACGGGAAGCCGGCACTTTCAGCTGTAGAGTTGCCGAGCGGAGCTGGTTCCTGCCGCTCTGGACCGAGGCGTCGGCCACGAACCCTCCCACTCGCTGCACGATGCGCCGCAGCTCGGCCATGGAAGGCTCCAGCGAGTCGACCTCGATGCTAGCCTGGCCGGTACGCACGATGAGCCGGGAGGCGAGGTCGTCCGCCCCGCTCCGGGACCACAGGCCCGCAGCCGAGGCCGGCGCCGACTCCTCCTGCGAGGACTTCGCGGGCTGGCCCATCTGACCCAACGCCACCGGGCTGGCAGCAGCCACGTTGGAGGCGGCTTCGCTTCGATCGCGGGCCGCTTTGGCCTGGTTTTGAGGACGGTCCTCGCAGGCCATCAGCAGGGCTGCCTGAATCAGCCCAATCACGATTGTCTGGACTCGCATGGCACCTCCTTTGGGGAGCACAGGAGATGCGCTTGGGCGGAAGGCTTGCACGGTGCAAAGGTTGGCGGGGAAGCGGGGAAGCGGGGAGGGAAAGTAAAACCGTTGTCACCCTGAGGGCTGAAAGGCCCGAGGGGACCGAAGTTCAACCCCGATGAGATCTCATATCGTTCGATGACACGAATGGGCTTGTCGAAACCCGCAGCTCTGGCCCCCTCGCTGCGCTCAGGGTGACACGGTCCTCCTTGCTTCCCCGCTCCCCCGCTTTCACTCGTGCCTCAGCGCCTCGACCGGATCCATCCGGGCCGCCCGGTTCGCGGGATACAGGCCGAACACGAGACCGATAGCGATGCTCACGGCACACGCGAGGCCCGCACTCCAAAGCGGTACACCGGACTGGAGCCGGAGCGCTTGCTTCAGCACTTCGCCGGCGCCGAGCCCCAGCACGATGCCGAGTAGACCACCAACCAGCGTGAGCGTGGCTGCTTCGACCAGGAATTGCCATAGGATCTCGCGCCGGGTGGCCCCAAGCGCCTTCCGCAGCCCGATCTCTTTCGTCCGGTCGGTCACCGAGACCATCATGATCGCCATCACCCCGATCCCTCCGACCAGGAGGGCGACGCTGGAGAGGGCTACCATCGCGATGAAGAAGTAGGACGTGAAGTTCCCTACGACCTCGAGAATCTGGTCCTGCGAGATCATGTCGAACGTGTTGGGGGTTCCGGGACGGAGATTCCTGGCCCTTCGAAGTGCCACGGTCACCAGGTCCTGTGCCTCCCTTACCGGCACGCCGCTTCTGGGCTTCACCGCGATGAAGAGGCTGTTGGTCTCATCGTACCGGAAGTTCTGGCGCGCGGTCTCGAACGGGATGATCCCGCCGACCTCCTGTCCCGGCGGCTCGAAGATGTTCTCCGGCTTCTGGTACATGCCGACGACCCGGAGAGACTTGCCGCCGATCCGCAGCATGCGGTCCATCGGGTCGATTCGGCCGAAGAGTCGCTCGGCTACATCATTCTCGAGCACCACGACATCCGCTCCCGACAGCTCGGCGCGGGTGAAGAATCGGCCCCGCAGCAAGGTGCCACCCTGAATCTCCATGTAGCGGGAGTCAGCGCCGAATATCGTCAGGACTCCGGTGTGCTCTCCCTGATACTCCATCCGCTGAAAAAGCTGGACCCACATGGCGCTGTACCCGATCTCGGGAACCCGGGCGATGGCCGCGGCATCGCTTGACCGCACCACCGGCCGGATCCGCACCTCATAGGGCAAACGGTCGGGGTTGAGCGGCGTCTGGGAGAAGAACCGGACCACGTAGAAGGCGGTCGGACCCGCCGTCTCGATGGCGTTGAAGATCTGGGTCCGGATCCCCTGGACCATCGAGGCGATGGTCATGACCGTGGTCACCCCGATCACCACGCCCAGGATGGTCAGCGCCGACCGCAGCTTGTTGGCCCGGATCGAGTCGGCCGCGATCGCCACGCCCTCGCCGAGATTGCGAATCATTCGGCCCGGAGCGCGGTGATGGGATCCAGGCGGGCGGCGCGGGTGGCGGGGAAGACACCGAAGACGATGCCCGCTGCCGCCCCCAGCGCGAGGGCCACCGCCACCGACCAGAGCGTGACCCGGGCCGGCAACGGGGTGAAGGTCGATACGGCGGCAGCGAGTGCCCACCCGCCAAGGACACCCTGGAGACCACCCAGCGTAGCGAGCACGACTGCCTCGATGAGGAACTGGCGCTGGATGTCACGGCGGGTGGCGCCGAGTGATTTCCGGATGCCGATCTCACGGGTGCGCTCGTTGACACTCATGAGCATGATGTTCATGATGACGATGCCGCCGACCACGATCCCGATGCAGACCACGGCCGGAATGGCGGTGAACAGCAGCCGGGTCAGGCTGCGCCAGAAGGCCACCAACGCGTCGGCCTTGTCTACGGTGAAGTCGTTCGCCTCGCTCGGTCGGAGCCGGTGGGCGATGCGCATCGCCTCCTCTGCCCGCGCCATCGCCGCGGGGATCGCCTCCGAGCTGGCCAACTTGACCGAGACGGTGGTCGTCTTCCGCCGGCCATACAGTGCTTCGAATGTGCTGATGGGCAACAGCACGAATCCATCGAAGGATTGGCCCAGCATCCGTCCCTTCTTCTCGATCACTCCCTTGACGGTGACCTCTCTGCCCGCAATCCGGATCCGGCGGCCGATCGCCATCGCCGGTTTGGTGAACAGCTTGTCGGCCACGTCATAGCCGAGGACCGCCACCGAACGCCGCTCGCGCACATCGGGGTCGGTGAGCGGGTCTCCCGCGTGGAATCGGTAGTCCTGCACCAGCTGATAGGGGGGCGTCACCCCGAAGACCAGCACTTGTCCGACGGTGCGGTTGCGATAGCTCACATCGCTGACCGGCGTCGGCCATCCTGACTGGAGCGAGACCGCTTGCGCCTCGGGCAAGGCTCGTCGAACTGCCTCGGCGTCATCGGCGGAGATGATCGGGCGCTTCTGAATTGCCCTGACGAGATCCTCGTCCAGCAGCCCCACCGCAATGGGCGACCGGCGGACCTGAAACGCATTGGTCCCGATCATGGCGCCGGTGAGGTTTTCCTTGACGTAGGCGTTCATCCCCTGGATGACTGCCACGACGACAACGAGGAATCCAACCGAAACGATGATGCCGAGGAGGGTAAAGAAGGAGCGGAGCTTGCTGTGCCAGATGGACTCGAGGGCCAGACGGAGGGCCTCTAGGAAGGGCATGCTGGGAAAACTAGCTGGGCAGCGGGGCAGCAGGGCAGCGGGGAGGTGGGCGACGGGGTCAGCACTCGCGCGTCACCCGGCCGATTCCTCGCTGCGCTCGGAATGACGCGAGGGGCCTACCTCGGTCTACTCGTATCTGAGCGCTTCGACTGGATCTAGTCTGGATGCCTTACTTGCCGGGTAAAGCCCGAACAGCACCCCCGTGAGGATCGATGAGATCACCGCGGCCACCACCGAGAGGAGGGGTACGGTGGCGGGGATCGGGGTAAAGGAGCGGACGGCCCAGGCGATCAGCGCGCCCGCCGCCATGCCCACGATGCAGCCGACCAGCGTCAACGTGGCGGCCTCGACCAGGAACTGGAACATGATCTCGCGCCGGGTGGCGCCGAGCGCCTTGCGGACCCCGATCTCCCGGGTTCGCTCGGTGACCGAAATCATCATGATCGCGACCACGCCGACTCCGCCAACCATAAGGCCGACGCTGGACAAGGCGATCATGACCACAAAGAAGGCCGCGGTGATCTTGTTGAAGGTGTCGAGCACTCGATCCTGGGTCACGATGGCAAAGTTCTCCGCCTGGCCGGGCCTCAGGCCGCGCTTGGTCCGGAGCGCGGTGGTCACCTGATCCTGGGCCTCCTGCACCGTGGCGGCTTCAGTCGGTAGGACCGCGATCTCCATCCAACCCTTCTGGTAGTCCGTCGCTTTGGTGAACGTGGTATGGGGAATGGCCAGACGCGGCTCGTTGGCATTGCTGAAGAGCGAAGCCGCCTCGGCGTGCAGCCCGATGACCTGGAATGGCTGGCCAAAGATCTTGATTCGTTTCCCTATCGGATCGCGCTGGGGAAACAGCGACTCGGCCAGTTTGTCGTTGATGATGACCACGTAGGCGCCTGCCGCGTACTCCATGGGGGTGAAGTTGCGCCCGGCCAGGATGTCGCCGCCGTTGACCAGGTTCCAGCTCGGACTCATCCCCGCCATGGCGACACTCTTCAGCTCGACGCCTTCATAGCTCACGGGCCCGTTGGTGTACTCACCGATGTTCACGTCGCGGACCGAGGGCAAGGTGCGGATCACCTCCGCCTCCTCCTCCGTGATCCACGGCATCCGCCGCCAGGGCGACATCTCGTCCGACCCATCGGACACATCGAGCCCGCCGGAGAAGTAGCGCTGGACGAAGAACGTCTTGGGCCCGGCCGACTCGAGGATGTGGGTAATGCTCTGATTGATCCCGGTGATGGCCGCGGCCATGGCGATCACCACGGTGACGCCGATGGCGACTCCCAGGATGGTCAGCGCCGCCCGCACCTTGTTCGCCCGGATCGAGTCCAGCGCGATGACGGATCCCTCCAGCATGCGCGACCCGAGGCTGCCTCTCCGAATCGGACTCATTCGGCCCTCAAGGCCGCGATGGGGTCGAGCCGGGAGGCACGGCTCGCCGGGTACACTCCGGCCGCGATCCCGACGCTCACCCCAAGCAACACGCCGACCAGGATGGACCAGGGGGCCACGGCCGCCGGAAGTGGGGTGGTGGCCTTGACCACAAAAGCGAGCGCCAGGCCGAGAGCGATGCCGAGCAATGCGCCCACCGCTGACAGAGTGGCGGACTCCACCACGAACTGCGCCAGGATATCTCGCCGGCGCGCGCCGAGCGCCTTGCGGATCCCGATCTCACGGGTGCGCTCGCTCACTGCCATGAGCATGATGTTCATGATGACAATGCCGCCCACCACCAACGAGATCGCTACCAGGCCGGGCAACGCGACGAAGAGCACCCGCGAGATCTTCTGCCAGCTCCCCAACGCGCCCTCTGCCGTCTGAAACGCGAAATTGTTCTCTTGCCAGGGCTTCAGGTGTCGGCGGCTCCGCATCAGAGCCTCCGATTCCGCCATGGCGACCTGCAGGCTGGTTGGATCCGCGGTCTGGACGATGAAGGCGTCGAGGATGTTGATCGGGCAGATCAGCCGCCGGCCGTGGGCGCTGAACGGCATGATCGCGAACTTGTCCATGGAGATACCGAAGAGAGTGCCCTGCTTGGCCACGACCCCGATCACCCGGTAGGGGAGGCCTCCGATGACCACGACCTTGTCGATGGGATCGATGCCCTTGAGCAGCTTGTCCGCCAGCTCCTGGCCGATGACCACCACTGGCTGCGCGGTCCTGACCTCCTGGGAGGTGAAGGCGCGGCCGGCGGCAATCTCATAGTTCCTGATCTTGAAGTAGCTCTCTTCGGTCCCGGCCAGTCTGATGCCCTTGGCAATCTTGCCGCCGTAGTGCACCGCCACGTAGTCCTCGCAGAACTTGGCAAAGGTGGCGGGCGTCCGGATCCGCTCCCGAACGTAGTCGGCATCGGCGTAGCTGATCCGGGGGCGTCTGCGCCAGGCCAGCCAGACGTCATCCGGGATGTTCCCCGTCGTGATGCTCGGCCGTTGACGCAGCTCGAAGGTGTTGGCGCCAACGAGCGTGTTGGCGAACCGCTCGACCATATACCGGTTCATGCCTTGCACGATCGACACCACCGCGATCAGGAAGGTGACGCCGATCAGGACGCCAACGAGTGAGAAGAAGCTCTTGAGCTTCTGTGCGCGGATGGTCCGGAGAGCCATCCGCACCGCCTCGAGCAGCCGCACTAGGACTTCGCTTCCCGGGTCTTGGTGGTATCTGCCGCCCGCACCTTGGCGCCATCCTTGAGGTCGCGGATCGCCTGGTAGGTACCGGCCACGATGGTTTCACCCTCGCGCAGCCCCTCGATCACCTCGAAGTGCTCGTCGCCGGCCACACCGGTCTTGACTGGGCGAAACGTCGCCACGCCGTTGCGCACCACGAAGACACCCTCCGCCTCCTTCTTCCGGAACTTGGCCCGCAGGGTGTCCACCGGCGGCGCCGAGTCCGCCTCGTTGGGGATCTTCTCGTGGTCGCGCACGGTGAGCGCGATGATCGGGATGCTCAGGGCGTTGCTTCGGGTATCGGTCACGATGCGCGCGGTGCAGCTCAGGTCGGGCCGGATGTCCGGCGGAGGCGCCTGGAGCGTAATCTCGACGTCGAAGTCCACGGCCCGGTCATTGGAGCCGGAAGCGGTCTGCGTAGGCGTGAGCTTGGCGCTGTGGCTCACCTTGGTGACTCGGCCGGTGAACGTGGTGTCCGGATAGGCATCGATGGTGATCTCGGTGGAGTCACGCTGGGTCAGACGCACGATGTCGGTCTCGTCCACCTGCACCTTTGCCAGGATGACTGAAAGGTCGGCGATGGTCATGAGCAGTCCCGTCTCTCTGGAGAACGTGCCTGGGACTGCCACCTCTCCCTCTTCCACCGCCAGACGGACCACGCGACCCGTAATCGGAGCGGTCAAGTGAGTCTTCGCCAGATTGTCTCGTGCCTCCTGAAGGCCGGCCCGGGCCTGGTCCAGCTGCGCCTTGGTTGACTGGTAGTTTGCCTCCGCGACCTCGAGGGCGGTCTTGGCCTGCTCGGCCGTCTCGGGGGCAATCAGGTTGTCACCCAGCTCGGTGAGCTGGCGGGCTCGGTTCCAGGCTCGTTGCGCCTGGTCCCGGCTGGCCCGGGTCTGGAGTAGAACGGCTTCGTTCGACGCCACCATCCCCTGGGCCCGCGCCACCGCAGCCTGGTACTGGGCCGGATCGATCTGGAGCAGGAACTGGCCTCGCTTGACCATGTCCCCCTCGCGAACGGCGATCTGAATGATTCGACCGGTGATGTCGGCGCTGATGTCGACCGATGTCTTCGCCTCGATCTTCCCGCTGGCCGTGACCGCGCTGACCAGGTCTCTGCGGCTCACCTGTTCCAGGCGGACTTCGGTGGCCGCGTGCTTCTTCTTGTTGATTCGGAACGCGACCACACCGGCGGCAACGAGCACGATGAGCGCCATGATTACACCGATCTTCGTCCGACGCGACATGTCCGTTCCTCGTTAGCGGAGAGAGCGGCCCACGGCGGCTTCGAGCGCCGCCATGGCCTTGTGGTAATCGTAGACTGCATTGATGTAATCACCTTCGGCCCGCTGAACGGCGTTCTGAGCATCCGAGAGCTCGAGCGACGTCCCCGCGCCGAGTCG
>DASYVW010000008.1:0-10757 GCA_035936675.1 Gemmatimonadales bacterium | reverse complement strand
GTCGCCGTCATCGGAGCCGGCGCCGCCGGCTCGATGGCGGCGATCTTCGCGGCTTCGGCCGGCGCCGAGACGCTGCTGCTCGAGAGCACCCGGGACGGCGGCCGAAAAATCCTCATCAGCGGCGGCGGCCGCTGCAATATTCTCCCGGCCCGAGTGGACGAACGGCGCTTCGTCACCGATTCGTCGCCCAATACCCTACGCAAAATCCTCCGTTCGTGGCCGCTGCCCGAGCAGGTCGCCTTCTTCGAGCGGGAGCTGAACCTGCCACTGGTCGAGGAAGAGGAGTCGGGCAAGCTCTTCCCGGTGTCCAATCGTGCGCGCGATGTACGCGACGGACTCCTGGCGCTGGCGGCCCGCCGGGGCGCCCGCTTCATGCCCGAGACCAAGGTCGTTGGCATCGCTCCCAAATCGAACGGGTGGACCGTGGAGAGCAATAGTGCGCCGCCGCTCTCGGTGGATGCGGTGGTCGTGGCGAGTGGCGGGCTCTCGGTGCCGGCCACCGGCAGCGATGGGCGGGGGCTCGCGATGCTCGCCAAGCTGGGGCATACCATCCACCCGACCTATCCCGCGCTCACCCCGGTCGTGGCGGAGCCGGCGGCCTTCGGTGCGCTCGCCGGCATCTCGCTCCCGGTCACGGTCACGGCACAGGACGACGGCAGGAGCGCGACCGCCACCGGTGGTTTCCTCTTCACCCACCGTGGGTACAGCGGGCCTGCGGTGCTGGACGTCTCCCACGTCCTGGTGCGCTCGCGGATCAATGGAGAGTCGGGGGCTAGGCTCGTCGTTCGTTGGACCAAACTCGACGAGGCGGATTGGGAAGCCGCCCTCAAGCCGGAGGGCGCCGGAACGGTGGCCGGGCTGCTCCGGCGTGAGCTACCCGAGCGGCTGGCCGTGGCGATAGCCGGAATGGCCGCCGTTCCGCCCTCCCGCACCCTGGCGCAATTGCGCCGGGATGAGCGGCACCGGCTGATCGACGTGCTGGTCCGTGGTGACCTTCCCTGGACTGCCGACGAGGGCTATAAGAAGGCCGAGGTGACCGGGGGCGGTGTGAGCCTGGCTGAGATCGATACCCGGACCATGGAGAGCCGGCGCCATCCCGGACTGTTTCTCTGTGGGGAGGTGCTGGACGCCTTCGGTCCCATCGGCGGGTACAATTTCCTGTGGGCCTGGGCCACCGGCCGCACCGCGGGCAGTGCCGCTGCGCGCCGTCCCTGAGTGGCGCTAGACTTGGATGCATCGTGAACTTCACCTTGAGCGATGCCGTTCCCGTCCTCCGGCGCACTCCCGCCGTCCTCCGCGCCTGGCTCTGGGACCTTCCCGATACCTGGACCGCTCCGAACGAGGGCCCGGACACCTGGAGCCCGTACGACATCGTCGGGCACCTCATTCATGGGGAGCGCACCGACTGGATTCCACGCACCGAGCTTCTGCTGGCCCATGGCGAGTCGCGGCCGTTCACCCCGTTCGATCGATTTGCCCAATTCAAGGAATCTCGCGGCAAATCGCTGCCTGAGCTGCTCGACACCTTCACCGAGCTCCGGGCGCAGAACGTCGACCGCCTCGAAGCACTGCGCTTGACGACGGCAGATCTCGAGCGTCGCGGCCGGCATCCCGAGCTCGGTCCCGTCACCCTGGGTCAGCTCCTCGCGACCTGGGTGGCCCACGATCTCAACCACCTGGGACAGATCGCCCGGGTGATGGGCCGGCAGTACACCGGCGCGGTGGGACCATGGCTCGCCTATCTCCCCATGTTGGGAACGTGACCTGCGCCACACGCCTCCCTCGCCGCCTTGGCGACCTTGGGAGGAGTTACACCGGGAGACTCGAGAATGGACGACAGGACATCGCCGCCGGGCCGGAACAGCTCGCCCGAGGTGGCCGGCGTGGTGGAGCGCAACATCCAAACGCTGCTGCAGCAGCCTCCTTTCCACCTTTGTCCTCATTACCCAGAACCGGATGGCGGCGCTGGCCAACAAACGAGCGGAGCTGGATCTCCAGGTCAGCCTCCTGGCAGAGCATGAGATTACCCGGCTTATCACCTTAGCAACGGCAATGGCGGAACAGATGGGGCTCGAGGTCGCCCGGGACCCGGAGCTGGTAGAGCTGTCGCAGGACGTGGCACCGGAAAAGGTGATGGAGAAGATGGACGCACACAAACGCGCGATGGGAGATCGCAACTCGACCGGGTAGGGTGATCAGGTCTGCCTGCGGCGGACGTTTCGCGCCTCTTCGTGCGGTACCACGAAGTCCTCCTCGGTTGGTGGTCGTACCAGCAGGTCAAAGGCGAGGAAGAGGGTCTTCGAGTGGCGGAAGAATGCCACTGGCACCACCAGCATCAGCACGATCGTGCTGAACTGGAACAGCTCCCATGGCGGCGACGGCCAGGTCAACACGAGGAACCCGACAACCCAGACCGTAAACACCGTCTCCACCGCCATCAGGTTGAAGAAGTAGGCGCCCAGCCAGTAACCCTGTTCCCCTCGCTCAAATCCAAGACCGCACACCGGGCAGTTCGGCACCAGATGCGACCAGGTGACGAAGACCGGTCCGCCGCCGCAGTGCGGGCAGCGCAAGCGCAGGGCGCGGGTAAAGAGGGAGGTGACGCGTCGAGGGGCGGATAGCTGGTTTGGTGTCGCGCTGGGCATCGGCGCTCGGACTGAATGTGCTCGGATTGTATCAGTCGGTCCGCCTCCCCGCGAGGCCCTACCTCACACCCGGCTCCGCAAGGGTGTGCCGGTCGATCCATTCCTCCAGATCTCCCAACACGGCCTCGAAGCCCCGGTCCGCGAACAGGCCGTGGTAGGCGCCCGGGTACTCCCTGAATTCCCGATCCGGGAAGCGCACCTTGGCGAAGAAGGTGCGGCTTCCATCCGGCGGGACCATGCGATCGGCGGAGCCGTGCAGGATCAGGAGCGGCACGGACAGGCTTCCTGCGAGGTGCTGGACCCGCTCGATGGCGGCCGTGACCTCAGTGGACAATCGCGCCGTGCCGCGACGATGAAACAGGGGATCGGCCAGCACCGCTTCGATAACGGAAGGTTCCCGCGCCAGCCCGGTAAGGTCCATTCCGACATTGAGGGAAAAGCGCGGTAGTACGCGGGACATGACCCGGCCCAGCGCCATGAGCACGGGAGGGACACCGACGTCGCCCAGCACCGGGGCCGCCGCGATCACTCCCTCAACCCGGCCGGGGTGGTGCAGCACGTAGTCGAGCACCACCAGCCCACCGAGGCTGTTGCCCAACAGAAACAGCGGCAGGCCGGGCTCCCATTCCCGGACTCGGCCGACAAATGCCTCGAGGTCGCCGCGGTACTCCATCCAGCTGCGGAGATAGGCCCGCTGGCCGGGCGAGCGACCGTTGCCGCGCATGTCGAACGCGTACAGTGCCACGGCTCTGGCAGGGAAGTGGCCCGTCAGGTTGGGATACAGCCCACTGTGATCGCCGAGACCGTGGAGGTTGACGATCACAGCTCGAGGGCGGGCCTGGGTGGGGAGCCAAGCCTGGTAATAGAGTGGGGTTCGGTCGGAGCCAGGAAATGTTCCTTCCCGGTGCTCATTCGGGGGATTCGCCGTCATGTTCTGCTGACGAAGGTGGGGGTTCCCTCGATCAGCCACCTGTCCGGTGTTGCCGCTACCTGGGTCACGGTAGTGCGCCGCGGGGTACCCACTTGAGAGAGGGGTTCCTCTTCCGCGGAGAAGTGAAGGTAGTACAGGGAGGTTCCGGCATTCCGCGCGTGCTCGGCGACAAACGCCGCCACTGCACGCGGGAGGCTTTCAGCGGTGGAGGGGGGTGCCAGTCCCCGTCGGTGTCGCTCCAGGGCTTCGATCGTGACCGGCCGCGGAACCTTCAGCCGACGATATCGCTCGCGCAGGTGCCGCTCATCCTCACGCTGGCCGGCAAGCCGTGGACGGATGAGATCGCAGGAACACTGGCCTGCCAGGATGCGTACCACCGACTGCGCAGTCGGGTCGATCGATTTGAGGACTTGGCTGGTTTGGGAGTTGGCGAGGTCGGCTCTAAGCCGGGTGGGCAACATCGATCGAACCTCGCTCAGAGTGAGCGGGCTCGCGAGGTACAGGAAGTAGCACAAGGGGGTGAGAGGTGAGAGGTGAGAAGTGAGAGGGAGTCACGTCTCACGTATTCAGATCGGCAAATCATCTCGCACGAGCACCAGAATGGCTGCCTGGGGGACGACGAGGTACTTCTTGTCTTCGAAGGTGATCTCGACTGCTGCCTTGCGAAAGAAAATGGCGTGGTCGCCGACGCGCGCCTGCATCCCACGGCTCCGGCCTTCCCGGGTGTCCACCTTCCAGGGCTCATCATCCAGGCTGCTGATGTCGGCCACCGGCGTTCCAGGCCCGGTGGCCACGATCAAGCCCGTCTGGACTTGCTGGGCATCGATGGCGGTCGCGGGAAGATAGAGTCCCACCCGGGTTCGCTCGTCCCCATCCTCGGGAGTGATCAAAACCCGGTCGCCGACCACCAGCAGCTGTTTCTTGGGAAACTCCATCAACGCTTCCCGTTCGCTTTGCCGACCTTACGCTTTTCCTTGGGAGCCTTCCCGGTCACGCCGTTTTCCTCTCCGACTGCCTCGCTCTGGTGGATCGTCACCAGGTCCAGGATTCGAAGACTCCGTCTTGCCGTCGGGAGCTGGAGAGTCACCTCTTCCCCCACCTTCCGCCCTCCTAGCGCGCGGCCCAGGGGTGATGCCAGCGAGATGTGGTCAGCGTCGATATCCATCATTTCGGCCAGCACGACCACGTAGGTGTCGGTGTCGTTGGTCTCCAGATCCAGAACCGTGACCCGCGATCCCAGCCCCACCTTGTCGGTCGGGGCCTCGGTGTTGGCGAGTTGGCTCAGCTGGTTGAGCCGTTGATGCAGCTGTCCCAGGCGAGCCTGCACGAACTGCTGCCGCTCGAGTGCCGCCTTGTACTCCGAGTTCTCCCGCAGATCCCCCAGCTCGACCGCTTGGGCGATCGCCTGGGGAAGGAGAATATTCAATTCATGGCTGAGCTGGTCGATTTCGCGGCCCAGCTTCTCCTGCATTTGACGAATCATCAGTGAGACCAGACGTAAAAAGGAATCGGCCCGGAGACAGATCTCCCCAGGCTGGTAGAGGAATCGCTGTTACAAAGATACTACGCCGGAGTAAGAGGCGGAATAGTCGCTCGCCGTAAAACCATGTTGCCGAAGCTCTTACTATATTGGGCCCACATGTTTGCCCAACCTGTCCTGGCGGCGGCCTGCCTGCTGGTGGCGTGCCACCAAAAAGCGGCTTCGGTCAACGCGCCCCCGCTGCCGACTGCATCGGATGCGCTTGCCGAGACGCTCCTGGTGGACATTCGATCGCGGGATTCGACTATCCGGGTGGATGCCCGGTATGCCACCTCGAACAACTTCACCGGTAAGCCGCTTCCGGGATACGAGGCGCCACGCGCGCTGCTCCGCCGGGAAGCCGCCGTTGCGCTGGCCCGAGTACAGGCCAGGCTACGATCCAAGGGTCTGGGTCTCCTCGTCTACGATGGATACCGTCCGGTCAGGGCGTCGCTCGCGATGGTGGACTGGGCAAAGCAAACCGGCCGCGGGGATCTGCTGAGCCAGGGGTATATCGCCCGGCGAAGCCGGCACAACCTCGGGCTAGCGGTGGACCTTACGCTGGTGGAGCTCGCAACGGGGGTCGAGGTCGATATGGGAACGCCGTTCGACACCTTTGCCGAGGCCGCGCACACGGCCAATGCCGAAGGGCGAGTTCGCGAGAACCGGCAGATCCTGGTGCGCGCCATGAAGGCGGAGGGCTTCAGCAACTACGACCAGGAATGGTGGCACTTCAGCTACCCGGTGGAAGGGGCGCTCCCGTTCGATATGGTGATTCGGTGATCTCCACGCTCCGCCCGCTTAGGGTGACGCTCTTTGCCTGCCTGCTTCCAGCAACGTCCATTCAGGCCCAGGTCGGCTCACCCGCCGGGCCGGTACCGGTCGACCGGCTCTAGGCCCGCCGTTCCGCTCTGCTCGCCAAGCTCGGGGCTGGGATTGCGATCATTCCCTCGGCGCAGGTGAGAAGCATCGAGGGGGACTACCCGCAGGACAGCGACTATCGGGAACACAACGATTTCTTCTATCTCTCAGGACTCGAAGCTCCCGGCGCCTGGCTGGTTCTGATGGCGCGGAAGTCCGGACGGGACCAGGCCGTTCTCTACCTGCCGGCGCGTGACAGCACCATGGAAAAATGGACCGGGCCCAGGCCCGCAAGATCGGAGGCCGGCCGGCTTGCCGGAATCTCCGATGTCCGGCCGGCCGACAAGGCCGAAACGGAGATCAGGGAGATGGTGCTCGACGCCGCCTCGCCCGCCCGCACGGGTGCCGTCTACCTATCGGAGCAGCCGCGGCAAGACTCGGAATCTCTGCGCGCCTCGCTGTTACGGGATGGCAGGCGCGGCCGGCCGATCAAGGTGGAGAATCTCGATCCGGTGATTGCCCGGCTCCGCCTGGTGAAGGACCCGGACGAGCTCTCCCGGCTTCGCCGCAGCATCGAGATCACCGCCGACGCCCTGAAGGAATCGATGAGGGTGGCACGGCCAGGTATCTGGGAGTACGAGCTGGAGGCCATCATCGAGTACACCTTTCGCCGCAACGGGGCGGAGCGGGTCGGCTTTCCCAGCATCGTGGCCTCCGGCCCGAATGCCGTCACCCTGCATTACGACAAGAACCGAAGGCAGGTGCAGGCGGGTGAGCTCGTGGTAGAGGACGTCGGTGCCGAATTCGGCTATTACAGCGCCGATATGACCCGGACGGTCCCGATCTCGGGCCGTTTTACCCCACGCCAGCGAGCGCTGTATGACCTGGTACTCGGCACCCAGCAGGCCGCGATCGACTCGGTCCGCCCCGGGATCGATCTGGCGGCACTCAACCGGATAGCCCGGACCTACATGCGAGACCATTCGGGTGACCTCTGCGGGTCGGACTCGTGCGTGCCCTATTTCCCCCATGGCCTGTCCCACTGGCTTGGGATGGACGTCCACGACGTGGGGTCATTCGGCGCACGGCTCGAGCCGGGAATGGTTCTGACGGTGGAGCCCGGGATCTACCTTCCATCGGAGGGCGTTGGCATCCGGATCGAGGACGACGTGCTGGTGACCTCGGTGGGACACGAAGTGCTTTCGCGCGGGGCACCGCGGAGTGTCGAGGAAATCGAGCAGATCATGGCGCACAGAGTTCCTTGACACCTTGGAAGCCAAAGGGTAGAGTCCGGCTTGCTCACGCTTTCCCTCTGGTTTGCGCGGGATTACCGACAGGATGAACGCGTAATGGCCCTCAGGACCGCTGTCCGGCGCCCTCTCTGCCTGGTCACCGCGCTCTGCTTGCTGTCGTTGATGCTGGCCGGCTGTAGCCCGGAGCACTATCCGCAGACCACCTTGCTCCCCCGCGGCGACTTTGCCCGGATTGCCGACGATCTGCTGGACATTACCTTCAGGTGGGCGCTCCTCGTGTTCGTTCTGGTGGAAGGCGCCCTGGTGTACGCCATCTTCCGCTTTCGGGGGAAACCAGGAGATCCCGAGCCGCATCAGAGTCACGGCAACACCGCGGTCGAGATCATCTGGACCGTTATTCCAGCGCTCATCCTTGCCGCCATCGCGGTTCCCACTGTCCGAGCCATCTTTCAGACCAACTCGTCCCCCAACAAGGGTGCGTTGACGATCCAGGTCGTCGGGCATCAGTGGTGGTGGGAGTTCCGCTACCCCGAGTACAACCTGACGACGGCCAACGAGATCCATGTGCCGGTGGGTCGGACGGTGGCGCTGCGGATGGGAAGCAACGACGTCATCCACAGCTTCTGGGTACCCCAGTTCGCCGCCAAGCGCGATGTGTTCGCCAACCGCGAGACCCGGCTGTGGTTCAAGGCTGAGGTTGAAGGGGAGTATCCGGGACAGTGTGCCGAGTTCTGTGGGATTCAGCATGGCAGGATGGGCTACCGGATCCGGGCCCAGAAACCGGCGGAGTTCGACGCCTGGGTGGCCCACATGCAGACGCTGAAGGCGACGGCGGCACCCACCGCCAGCGCCGATAGCGGGGTTCATACGGCCAGCCAGGGAGCCACGGTCCAGCAGCCCGCATCCCCCCAGGCGGCGCAGGGGAACCAGTACGCCGCAGGGGAGAAGCTGTTCACGGCAAAGGGGTGCGTGGCCTGTCACGCACTCTACGCGGTGAATGCTCCGAAGGGGATGATCGGGCCTAACCTGGCCAACGTCGGCGCCCGGTCCTACATCGCTGCCGGCACCCTCAAGAATACCGATGAGAACCTGGCGCACTGGATCCGCGATCCCCAGGGCATCAAGAAGGGAGTGCTGATGCCCAACCTCGGCGTGAGCGAGCCGGATTCGAAGACGCTCGCGGCCTTTCTCCGGGCGCACAAGTAGACCACCAACACCGACAAAGGTTCGTATGGCAACCAGGGTTCTAGATCAGCATCGAGTGCACGCGGCCGCCCACGGCAAGACGAGCGGGCTCTGGAGCTGGATCACCACCGTCGACCACAAGCGCATCGGGATCCTCTACGGCTCCACCGCCTTCTTTTTCTTCCTCCTGGGAGGAATCGAAGCGTTGTTGCTGCGGATCCAGCTGGGGACTCCGGACAACACATTCCTGTCGCCGGAGAGATACAACGAGCTGTTCACGATGCACGGCACCACGATGATCTTCCTCGCCATCATGCCGCTGTCGGCGATGTTCTTCAACTACATGATCCCGCTGCTGATCGGCGCCAGGGACGTGGCATTTCCCCGGCTCAACGCGTTCAGCTACTGGGTGTTCCTTCTGGGCGGTCTGTTCCTCAACGCGGGCTGGTTCTTCGGGGCCGCGCCGAATCAGGGATGGTTTGGCTACGCCAACCTGACCTCTCGGCAATTCTCTCCCGGGCCCAATGTCGACTTCTGGATGTTCGGCCTTCAGATCCTCGGCATTGCATCGCTCGCGGCGGCGGTCAACTTCTTCGTGACCATCATCAACCTGCGGGCACCCGGCATGACGCTCATGCGCATGCCGATGTTCGTTTGGATGAGCTTCATCACCCAGGTGCTGCTGCTCATGGCGTTCCCGGTCATCACGGTCGCCCTCATTCTGCTCATGTTCGACCGGTTCTTCGGAACCCACTTTTTCGTGCCGACGGGGGGCGGGGATCCTATCCTGTGGCAGCACTTTTTCTGGATCTTCGGACACCCGGAGGTCTACATCCTCATTCTGCCGGCGTTCGGCATCATCTCCGAGGTCCTGCCGGTGTTTTCCCGAAAGCCGCTCTTCGGCTACGCGGCCATGGTGTTCTCCGGGGTCTTCATCGCCTTTCTCGGATTCGGGGTGTGGAGTCACCACATGTTCTCCACGGGCATGGGACCGATCGCCGACACGTTCTTCGCCCTCACCACGATGCTCATTGCCATTCCTACGGGGGTGAAGATCTTCAACTGGATCGGGACGATGTGGGGCGGCTCGCTCCAGTTCCGGACCCCGATGTACTTCGCCGTGGCCTTCATCGCGATGTTCATTATCGGTGGCCTCTCCGGGGTGATGCACTCCTCGCCCCCGGCGGACCTGCAGCAGACGGACACCTACTTTGTGGTCGCCCACTTCCACTACGTCCTGTTCGGGGGGAGCATCTTCGGGCTGACGGCGGGTGCCTACTACTGGTGGCCCAAGATGTTTGGGCGCATGCTCGATGAGCGGCTGGGTAAGATCCATTTCTGGCTGATGCTCATCGGATTCAACCTGACGTTCTTCCCCATGCACTGGCTGGGCCTGAGCGGCATGCCTCGCCGGGTGTATACCTATCCGGCCGGGCTGGGCTTCGAGTGGCTGAACCAGCTGGAGACAGTCGGATCCTTTATTCTGGCCCTCGGTTTCCTCGTGCTCCTGGTCAATATCTTCCAGGCCTGGCGCCGGCCGCGGAACGCTCCGGCCGATCCCTGGAACGGGGCCACGCTGGAATGGTCGATTCCCTCGCCGCCCCAGGAGTTCAACTTCGCGGAGACGCCCGAGGTGCATGGGCGTGATGCCTTGTGGGAAACGAAACGCAGCCGCGGCCCTCTTCCCGAACCGGCGAGGGTAAGCGGAGCAGGGATACACCTGCCGAACCCGTCCTACTGGCCGGCAGTCGCAGCGCTCGGTGTCGCCGCCGTGTTTGTCGGCGTCATGCTTCTGGGGCACATCGGGCCTTGGGGGATCGTTGCGGGTATCGCGCTGCTCTTCTTCGGTGTGTACCGGTGGGCCTTCGAGCCGGCGGGGTGACGTTCACGTTTTTCGTACAGGAGTACCTGTGACGGCAGTAGCTCACGACGTACCCCACGGTCTCGAGCATGCGACCTCGACGGGGTTGGACAGCCGGAAAGTGGCCATTTGGACCTTCATCGGGTCCGAATGCATGTTCTTTGCCACCCTCATCTCCAACTACCTGGTCCACAAGGGTAGCAATCTGGTCGGGCCATATCCCCATGATCCCTGGACCTCTCCCAGCGGCGAGCATTTCAAGCCGATCCTCGAGATCCCGCTGGTCACGCTCGGCACGGCCCTGCTGCTGTTCAGCTCGCTGTTCGTCGTGCTGGCACTGAGCGGGGCGCAACGGGGAAGCCGGAAGGCGCTGGTCGGGTGGCTCGGTGCCACCATTCTCTGCGGCATCTTCTTCGTCGGGATGCAGGTGTACGAGTTTACCCACTTCGTGCACGAAGGCCTGAAGCTTTCCACCAACCTCTTCGGCGCCAGCTTCTACACG
>DASYVW010000007.1:0-3177 GCA_035936675.1 Gemmatimonadales bacterium | reverse complement strand
TTCGAGTCTTCGCCTGATTCAGGAGAGGCTCCGCGAGGAATCTACTCCGCGGTTTCCGGGCGTGCGCGTCTAAGGCCCGCGGGCGCCGGAGTCAGCCGGAACGGTCTTGAAGACCTGGAACAGATACCACAAGGACGGCAGGAGCACGGCTCCTCCAATCGCGAGGCCAATCAGCACCAATCGCAACGTCGAATTTGGGGATGCCGTGTTCGCGATCGTGAGATCGGGCGGAACCAGGAGTGGATACTGCGCCAGCGCCCAGCCCCAGAAGATCAGCGATACCTGAAGTCCCGCTGCCACGCGCGCCAGCCGGAATCGCCGGAACCAAAGCGCAGCGAGCCCCACCACGGCGCTCACCCCGGTCGCAAGGTGCAAAGGCAGTGCCCATGATGACGCCATGAGGCCGGTCCTCACCAACGGAGCGGCATTGTTGGATAGCAGCAGGACGAGCGCCGAGGCGAAGAAGACCGCCACGCCGGCTCCCAGGGCCCGCCGTCGGAAGTCCTCGCAGAGCTCCGGATCGCGCGTCTCCAGCGTGAGGAAAACCGCGGCCAGAAAGGCGAACAACGCCAGTGCCAGGAGACCCACGCTCAGGGCGAACGGCGTGAGCCACGGCTGGACAAACTGCGCCACGAAGCCCCCCGGGCTCACCGGCCTTACTCGGCCGGACGCAACCGCGCCAATCGAGACACCGAGCAGGACAGGCGTGATCACGCTCGCGCTGGCGAAGGTTCGTCCCCAACGCCGCTGAGCGGCGTCCCCGCGAGTGTCGTAAGTGCGGAAGGTGAACGCCGATCCCCGCAGCACGATGCCCACCAGCATGAGCGTCAGCGGAATGTGCAGGATGGTTCCCAGGCGGGCGTAGACCGGGGCGAAGCAGGTGAAGGTGAGGACAATGGCCAGGATGAGCCAGACGTGATTTGCCTCCCAGATGGGGCCGAGGGCGTCGGCGATGACCGCGCGTTGGCGTTCACGGCGGGGACCGAAGGCCAGCAGGTCCCAGACGCCGCCCCCAAAATCGGCGCCGCCGAATAGCACGTACGCATTCAGCGACAGCGCGAGCACCGCGGCCAGAATATCGGGGAGTCCGAGCTCATGCACGGCGGGTCACCGTGGGGACGTAGACCCGGGTCCACTCGGTAGAGCCGGGGCTCCGGATGATCTGACGGTAGAGTAGCCACGCGACGATGACGCCCAGGAAACAATAAAGCAGGGTAAAGAGGAGGAACGGCACGATGAGCCCCGGCATCGGCGTTACCGCGTCGGCCGTGCGCAGCACGCCATGGATGATCCAGGGCTGCCGGCCTACCTCCGTCACCGTCCATCCGGCTTCGATGGCGATGAACCCCATTGGGGCTCCGAGCGCGATCGCCTGGAGCAACCGCCGGTTAGCCACGACATCTCTGCCCTTGAACGCCACCCATCCCGCCCAGAGGGATACCAAGGCCAGGTATGTGCCGAGGGCCACCATGATCTGAAACGCCGCGTGTACAATCGGAATGTTGGGCCAGTCTTCTCGAGGAAACTCGTTCAACCCCTTGACTTCGGCTTTCGGATCATGGAAAGCGAGGAGCGAGAGCCCATAGGGGATCTTGATGGCATAGTGTGTCTCGCCCGCCTTCGAGTCCGGCCAGCCGCCGATGGTGAGCGGCGCCCCCGACGCGGTTTTGAAGTGGGCCTCCATGGCGGCGAGCTTGACTGGCTGCTGCCGGGCGACCTGTCGGGCGCTGATGTCGCCGGAGATCGGCTGGAGTACAGCCGCTGGTGCACCTACGATCAGGGCCACGCTCAGGGCCCGGCGGTGGAACGCATTCTCCGGATCGAAGAGCAGAAGGAAGGCGTGGATTCCGGCGACGGCGAATCCGGTAGCCGCAAACGCGGCCAGCGTCATGTGCAGCGTCTGCTGGAATGCCGCCGAGTTCAGCATCGCGGCGACGGGATTCACGTTGACCGGCCGCCCTCCAACCAGATCGAACCCAGCCGGGGAGTTCATCCAGGCGTTGGCCGCCACCACGAAGATGCCGGATGCCGTGCCACTGACAGCAACGGCGACGCCGGCCCAGAGATGCGATCGCGGTGAGATTCGGTCCCACCCGTAGAGATAAATCCCCAGGAAGATGGCTTCGGTGAAGAACGCGAACCCTTCGAGCGAGAACGGCATGCCGATGATGGGCCCGGCGAACTCCATGAACTGGGGCCACAGGAGCCCGAGCTCGAAGGAGAGCACTGTCCCCGACACAGCGCCGACGGCAAACAGGATTGTCGTCCCCTTGGACCACCGCTTGGCCAGGTCCAGGTAGATCGTGTCGCCGGTCTTCCGCCACCGCCGCTCGGCCACGACCATGAGGACGGGCATTCCAATGCCGACGACCGCAAAGATGATGTGGAAGGCGAGCGAGACCGCCATCTGGGAGCGGGCGGCGAGCAGATCGGACATGCCGGGAAGGTATTCGGAAACGGCGGGCTGCGCATCAGGTTCTCGATATATTGAAGGTGACAGAGAATCGAAGGTCAACCGGAGGCAAATGTGTCTACCGAGTCTGAGGTTTTGCGGCTGGAGCTTCTCGATCTGATCCTGGAGGATACCGCGGACTCGTCCGCGGAGTTGTCGGACCACTCCCAGTGTGTGGTGCTCTCGTCCTGTCTTCGGGGGAAGCTCTGCGCCCAACTGGCGCAGTTGCCGTCCCGCCCGATTCGGGCGGGTGAGCGCATCTACCACATGGGGAATCCTGCGCGCAGTCTCTTCCTGTTGCAGAGTGGGCTGGTCAAGACCAGCGTGATCTCACCGGACGGCCAGGAGCTGACCCTCAGGATTTACGGGTCAGGAGATATTCTGGGCGAGCTTTGCCTGTGTGGAGGTGGTCGCCGCGACGAGGCAATCGCCCTGGAGGCGAGTGCGGTCACCGAACTGCCGCTCACCGCGCTGCTGGGCCGGTTGAAGCGCGAGCCCGAGGCTGCGCTGGAGCTCGCCTCCATCATGTGCGAGCGTCTTGCCGACGCCTATGAGCGGGTTGAGAGCCTTTCCTGGGAGACGGTGCTCGAGCGGCTGGTGCGGACGCTGCTCAAATTGGCGGCTGACTTCGGGGAGACCTCGGTGTCAGGCAGTCACATTGGGCACTACATCAAACAAGATGAGTTGGCGAAAATCGTGGGGGCGCGCCGGGAGGTCGTCTCCGG
>DASYVW010000006.1:0-3329 GCA_035936675.1 Gemmatimonadales bacterium | reverse complement strand
GTTGCGCCTTTCACCAGGTTGGGGCCGCCCAGCCCCATGAAGCTGGTCCCCTCGACCATGAAGATGACGTCGGACAGCGCCGGCAGATATGCACCGCCGGCCACGCAGCTCCCCATGACCGCACTGATCTGGGGGACCCGGAGATACCGGCGCATGATCGAGTTGTAGTAGAAGATCCGGGCGGCCCCATACTGGCCCGGGAACACGCCCTCCTGGTAGGGAAGATTGACCCCCGCGCTGTCCACCAGGTAGACGATGGGGATCCGCTGCCGCATGGCGACTTCCTGGGCGCGGAGGATCTTTCTGATCGTCTCCGGCCACCAGGAGCCCGCCTTCACCGTCGCATCGTTGGCGACCACCACCACCTCCAGGCCCTCCACGACGCCGACGCCGGAGATCACCCCCGCTCCGGGCGCCTGACCATCGTAGCGGTCGTACGCCACCAGAAGCCCGAGCTCCAGCCAGGGAGTGTCGGGATCGAGCAGCCCCTTCACTCGCTCGCGGGGCGCCAGCTTCCCCTGCTGGTGCATCTTCGCGATCCGGGCGGCGCCGCCTCCTTCCTGGAGGCGCGCAGCAAGACTCCGGTATTCCTCGGTGAGCGCGCGGAGGCGGCTGTTGGGGGGACTCATGACTCCAGGTGAGACTCGGCCCATGACTCGATGTATTCGATGAGCTCCGATGTTGGCGTACCGGGTCCGAAGAGCTTTCCAATGCCCTGCTTCTGCAAGTCGCTCATATCCTCGGGGGGGATGATCCCGCCGCCTGTGATCAGCGTGTCGGGGCGTCCCATGTCGGTCAAAAGCTGGCGCACCCGGGGAAAGAGGGTCATATGCGCGCCGGACAGGATCGAGAGGCCTACCACGTCCACATCTTCCTGTACCGCGGCGGTCGCGATCATCTCCGGCGTCTGGTGCAGTCCGGTGTACACCACCTCCATGCCGGCATCACGGAGAGCGGCCGCCACTACCTTCGCGCCACGATCATGCCCGTCGAGCCCCGGCTTGGCCACGAGTACGCGAATGGGTCGGCTACGCCGGCGTGGTTGCCCGGAGCGCTGCGGCCTGGCTTGCCCTGAGCCAGACGAATGGGCAGCGGTCACGGTTTCTCCATCCTGGGCGAGGGCGTGGTCATGGGGCGGTCTCCCGACAGAAGGCTATGCACCAGATCTTCGATGGAGCAGGTACTGATGAGGACTGCCTCGATACCGGCAGACTGCGCTCCCAGGACATCGACTTCGTAGAGGTCGCCCACGTACAGGGCTTCTTCCGGCGCCACACGGAGCGCCTGAAGCGCTGCCTGGAAGATCCGGGGATCCGGTTTTTCAATGCCGAGAACACCCGAATCCACCACCACATCGAAGTAGTCCCGGAGTCCGGCCGCCTCGAGCGCCTCCTCGACCCGACCCTCGCTGTTTGAAACGACGCCGAGGAGGAGCCCGGCAGCCTTAAGGCGCGCCAGCGCGGTGCGGGTGGACTCAGGCACGGAGGACCAGAGGTGTCGCTCCTCATGCATCCGCTTCAGGCACACGCGTACCTCGCCGAGGCGGTCCGCCGGAATGCCCCCGAGTAGAAACAGCGCCTCAAGATACGCAGTTGCGCGCTCCTGGTCGGTTTCGACGCGCTCCATCGCCTGGGCAGCCTCGGAAGCATGGGAGGCAAGCTCCGCCCCACTCAGAGGCAGGCCAAGCGCCGTACTGACCCCGGCCGCCATGCGGGCGTAATCGAGAAAGAGCAGCGTATTCCCCGCGTCGAACAGAACCGCGCGCAGACCCTGTCCCGAGTGTGAACGAGGGATCAACGGAAGCGGAGCAGCGCGCCCAGGCTCTCGATGGCCTCGCGGGCCTCGGGCTCGTAGACCACGTTCACGTCCACCCCCTGCCGCAACGCCTCTTCGATCGCATCGTCAACGATGTCGAGTACTGGGATCGGCTCTCCCTCCCCGCGGCATTCCCGGGACGTGAGGGCCATCCGCCCCGAGTCGCCACAGCGGAAGCCAGGCTCACTCGCGTCGGCGTGAACCAGCAACGATCTCACCTGTCCTCGCGAGAGCGCCTGCAGCGTGGGCCGGAGACCGTTGATGCCCCACCCAGTACCAACCCCCTCCAGCATCTCGTGGACCAGGGCGCGCTCCGAGGCCCGCTCGTAGCCTTCCCGCACGGCCAGCGTGGCTGCGTGCACCGAGGCGAGAGTCGCCTCTTTCGGATTCAGGCGAGCCGTTCCGATGAGTCGTTCCGCCAAATACGAGTGGAGGAACGGCTCGACCGCCGCCTCTGCTCCAGTCCCGGCTAGGACGATGCCGTGAGCCGGGCGTCGGCGGTCGATCGCGAACAGCTCGCGAGCAATCGCCTCGTAGTGCCGTTGCTTCTCCTCCCGAATGCGGTTGTTGTAGGTGTGCTCGCCCCAACCGCCCGACCCGACCTGGTCGCCGTGAAACCGTTTTCCCCGGGTGCTGTCGGCGCGGAGACCGGCCAGTTCCAGAGTGTCGTAGGCAGTCACCTCGAAGAACCGCGCACTCGTCCGATCGAGCACCACCGTGAGCAGGCGGCCGAACTCCTCCTCCACCGACGCGAGCTCCCGGACCAGGGCGCTGCCATTGATGGCAAGCCGGGAGCGGTGAACCACGGGTAAGGGGACCGTCTCGAACAGCTCGATTCCTTCGCAGGCGAAGATTGCAAGACCTTGTGTGGATGGAAGATTGCTCGGTGCCCTGAGAAACTGCTGAATCCGGTCGAGGTCGCGCTGGACCTCGTCCGCGGCCGCGCGCTCGAGCCCGAGTCGGGTAAGCCCCTGCACGGCGTCCTTCACCCGGTTCTTGACCTTGATGAGATACTTCCCGCGGCTCCGATCCCTGGGCTCGAGCTTGAGGTAGCAGGTGACTACACGGTGTTCTCCCGGCTGAACCCGGGTGAGTCGCTCCAGTAGTTCGGGGACCGGCGCTGGGTCAAAAGAAGACCGGCTCGCGGTAGCTCCCATAAATCTCCTCAAGCACATGCCGGATCTCGTAGAGCGTGCAGTAGGCACGCGCGCAGTCGAGCATGGCTGGTATGATGTTCCGATCGTCCGCGGCGGCCTGCCGAAGTGCCTCGAGCCGTTGGGCCACCAGCGCATCGTCGCGCCGGGCTCGCAACGCGGTGATCCGTGCGCGCTGGGTGCGCTCCGCGGCATCGCCGACCTTGAGTATCTCGACCGGGGCCTCCGCCTCTTCCACGAAGTCGTTCACGCCCACGATGATCCGGCGGCCCTGCTCCAGCTCGGCCTGGAACCGCATGGATGAGTGGGCGATCTGCCGCTGGAACCAGCCCGATTCGATCGCCTTGACCACCCCGCCCT
>DASYVW010000005.1:0-7639 GCA_035936675.1 Gemmatimonadales bacterium | reverse complement strand
CGTGCACAGTTCTGGGCGCTACGAGACCGACTGCGGTCAACCTCAAGTGGGCCCTCGATCGGATGCGGCGCCGGGCCGAGCAGGCCGACACAAGAGGGGAGGATCTGCGCTCTGCCTTAATTGCCGAGGCGAATGCGATCTGGGAGGAGGATCGTGCGATGTGCCGCCGCATCGGTGAGCTCGGCGCGACGCTCATTCCAGCCGGGGCCACGGTCTGCACCATGTGCAATGCGGGCGCACTCGCGACCGGCGGCATCGGGACGGCGCTTGCGCCGGTGTACACGCTGCACGAATCCGGCCGGGCGCCCCACGTGGTAGTACCCGAAACTCGGCCGCTACTGCAGGGCAGCAGACTCACGGCCTGGGAGCTGACTCAGGCAGGCGTGGATTGCACCCTGATCGGCGACGGGATGATCGCCAGCCGCCTCCGCTTGGGTGACATCGCCTGCGTCATCGTCGGTGCCGACCGGATCGCCGCCAACGGCGATGTCGCCAATAAGATCGGCACCTACGGCTTGGCTCTCGCCGCGCGGGCGCACGGCATTCCGTTCTATGTCGCCGCTCCCAGCTCCACCCTCGACCTCGCCACTCCAGATGGATCCCGAATTCCCATCGAACAGCGGGGCGCGAGCGAAGTGGCATCCTGGCAGGGCACCCGTACGGCGCCTGCCGGAGTGAAGGTGTGGAACCCTGCGTTCGATGTGACCCCGGCGGAACTGATTACCGCGATCATCACCGACAAGGGAGTGTTCAATCCACGGGACGTCGGGCAATGACCGATGTCATTTCGAGCGAAGCGAGAAATCTACCCGACGAGTTCCGGGAGTCGCGGGCTAGATTCCTCCCTCCGGTCGGAATGACAGCTCGAGTTTGACCCACGCATGCCCTCCATCCTCGCTCTCGACCAGGGCACCACCGGATCCACTGCACTGGTCATCCATCAGGACGGCACCGTGCTCGGCCGGGGGTACCGGGAGTTCACCCAGTTCTTTCCCCAGCCCGGCTGGGTGGAGCACGATGCCGACGAGATCTTCAGGGTCTCGGTCGGCGCGATGGTCGAGGCGCTCTCCGCGGCGGGTGAACGCCCGATCGGTCTCGGCATTGCCAATCAGCGAGAGACGGTGGTCCTGTGGGATCGCCGGAGTCTGACCCCAGTCGCGCCAGCGATTGTGTGGCAGGACCGCCGGACCACCGACCGCTGTCGCGAGCTGCGTGAGAGTGGGGTGGAGGCGATGCTGCGGGAGCGTACCGGGCTGGTTGCCGATCCCTACTTCTCCGCCACGAAACTCGAATGGCTGCTTCGCGACTCCGGCCTCCGTCGTCGGGCCGAGCGTGGGGAGCTCGCCGCGGGCACCATCGAAAGCTGGTTGGTGGCCAAGCTCACCGGCGGCCGGGTCCACGCGACCGACCACACCAACGCCTCGCGCACCCTGCTGTACGATCTTCGTGCCCGCGACTGGCACCCGGAGTTGCTGCGAGTGTTCGGGGTGCCTCGCGACGTGTTGCCGGAGGTGGTGCGCTCCTCGGGGCCGGTCGGACAAGCCGATCCCTCCCATCTCGGATACTCCCTCCCTATTGCCGGCCTCGCCGGCGATCAGCAGGCCGCGCTTTTCGGCCAGGGCTGCGTCGCCCCGGGACTGGCCAAGAACACGTATGGGACCGGGGCCTTCCTGTTGGTGCTCGCCGGGGAGCGCGTTCCGGCGCCCCCGCCCGGGGTGCTCGCCACCGCGGCGTGTGGCGCCTCGGGCGAGCCCGCCTACGCGCTCGAGGGAAGCGTGTTCATCGCGGGCGCCGCCGTGCAGTGGTTGAGGGACGGTCTCGGACTCCTGGCCAACGCGGCAGACAGCGAGGCTCACGCGCGCAGCGTTCCCGACAACGCCGGGGTGTACTTCGTGCCCGCGTTCGTCGGGTTGGGCACCCCGTACTGGGAACCCGAGGCCAGGGGGACCATCACCGGGTTGACCAGGGGAACAACTCGCGCGCACCTGGTCCGTGCGGCGCTCGAGGCCATGGCGTACAGCAGCGCCGAGCTGCTCGACGCCATGGCCACGGCCGAGCGGCTGACGTGTCCGGCGCTCAGGGTCGATGGTGGCGCTGCGGCCAACGACTGGCTCATGCAGTTTCAGGCCGATGTGCTAGGGATTCCGGTCGAGCGCCCCGATCTGGTCGAAACGACGGCGCTCGGGGCCGCCGGGCTAGCGGGAATCGCCGTTGGCCTCTGGCAAGGCACGGAACAGTTTCTCGCGGGCCGGCGGTTCTCCCGGTTCGAGCCGCGGATGAGTGCCCCCGAGCGACAAGCGCTGCTGGCCGGGTGGCATCGAGCCATCGCCACCACGCTGGCCTGGGCCCGTCCGCCCGTCCGCCCGTCCGCCCGAAGCCGGTAGTATATTCGACTGGTAACGAGATCTCCCCTGGAGCCCCGCATGAAGGCAGGTCACAAGTTCATTATCGGTGCCGCGCTCATCGTCGGCAGCGTCGGTTTCCTGATCGCCGAGGGGGTGAAGGAGACTGGGGTCTACTTTCTCACCCCAGCCGAGCTCGCCGCCAAGACCGCAGCCGACCCGACTTTTGTCGAGAACGTTGGGTTCAAGCTGGGTGGTAGGGTGGTGCCGGGATCGGTCCGCCGCGACAGCGGCGCCCGAAGAATCGACTTCCAGGTCTCTGATGGCATCAAGACCTATCCAGTCACCTACCATGGCCTGGTCCCGGACACGTTCACCGATGCCAGCGACATCGAGGTCGTGGTGGAAGGCAGGTTGGGAGGAGATGGGGTCATCCGCGCCACCGACGTTCTCGCCAAATGCGGTTCCCGGTACGAGGCCGTTCCTAAAGCCTGAGGCTCCATGACACTTCTGGGCCAGTTCGCGCTCTGGGCCGCCTTTGTGGTCGGTCTCTGGTGCGTCGTGCTCTCGTTCTCCGGGAAATGGCAGGGGCGTCCCGGGCTCAGCAGGACGATCGTACGCTCGGTGTATGCGGTGTGCGCCTGCCTGATCGTGGCATCGATCTCCCTGTGGAAGGGTCTGATCACCCACGACTTCAACATGGAGTACGTCTGGGCATACACGTCCCGTAATCTGCCGGGCTCGTACATCTTCTCGGCCTTCTGGGCCGGTCAGAAGGGGTCGTTGCTCTTCTGGGCGGTTGTCCTCTCCCTCTTCGCCAGTGCCGCACAGTTCCTGACTGCCCGCCGCTTTGCCCACCTGATGCCGTATGTCGCGGGAGTCACGTCGGCGGTGATCACGTTCTTCGTGAGCGTGATGCTCTTCGCCGCCAGCCCCTTTGAGCGCCTCGGCTTCACGCCGGCCGATGGCAGAGGTCTCAACCCGCAGCTGCAGAACGTCGGCATGGTCATCCATCCCCCGATGCTCTACCTCGGCTATATCAGCATCACTATTCCGTTTGCGTTCGCCGTCGCGGCCCTCCTTTCCCGCCGGCTCGACACTGGATGGATCCACGCCATCCGGAAATGGACACTGGTTTCCTGGCTGCTCTTGTCGATCGGCATTACCCTCGGCATGTGGTGGGCGTACGTCGAGCTGGGCTGGGGCGGGTACTGGGCCTGGGATCCGGTGGAGAACGCGAGTCTCCTGCCGTGGCTGACGATGACCGCGTTCCTGCACTCGGTCATGATCCAGGAGAAGCGAGGCATGCTGAAGCGCTGGAACTTCGGCTTGATCATCGGGACGTTCCTGCTCAGCATCTTCGGCACGTTCATCACCCGGTCGGGCGTAATCGCGAGCGTGCACAGCTTCACTCAGTCGAACGTGGGTTACTTCTTCCTTGCGTTCCTGGTGGTGGCGGCGATGCTGGCCTTTACCCTGCTATACACCCGGTGGTCGTTGCTCGAGGCGGAGGTCCAGCTCGAGTCCGTGGTGAGCCGGGAGGCCGCCTTCCTCTTCAATAACCTGCTGTTCGTGGGAATCGCGTTCTCGGTGCTGTGGGGGACGCTGTTCCCCATCCTTTCAGAGCTGGTTCGGGGCAGCAAGATCACGGTGGGGCCGCCGTTCTTCAACCGGGTGAATGTTCCACTCGGTCTCCTCCTCCTGGGTCTTACGGGTGTCGGTCCGCTGATCGCGTGGCGCAAGGCGTCGAGCGCCAATCTGCGGCGACAGTTCATAGCCCCCGTCGCTGCCGGACTCCTTACCCTGGCGGTGCTTCTGGCTGCCGGCGTGCGTGATTTCTACGCGACGATGGCGCTCGCCCTGGCGGGCTTCGTCGCCGGCACGATTGCCCAAGAGTTCGCCCGTGGGATCCGGGCCCGCCGGCGCATGCATGGCGAATCGCTCCCGCTGGCGTTTGTTCGCCTGATCGGGCGGAACCGCCGACGCTACGGGGGCTACATCGTCCATGTCGGCATCCTGATCTACTTCGTCGCATTCGCCGGGATGACCTTCAAGCGGCAGCGCGAAGCGACGCTCAAGCCGGGGGAGTCGGTGGAGCTGAGCAGCCCGTTCGGTCACACCTATCGTTTCACCCACCTCGGCGTCTCCCAGTATGAGGCGCTCAATCGCATTGTCTCTGCCGCCACCGTCGAAGTGTCAAAGGACGGACGCCCCGCCGGGCTGATGACATCGGAGAAGCGGCAGCACGTGGACAGCTTCAAGCGTCCAACATTCGAGCCTTCCACCGAGGTCGGGATCCGCAGCAATCTCCAGGAGGACCTGTATATCGTGTACGCGGGCTCGGTGGACGGCACCGAGGAGGCGGTCTATCGCTTCAACATCAATCCGCTGGTCTGGTGGGTGTGGTTTGGCGGGTTCGTCCTGGCCTTCGGCGGCATTGTGACCATGTGGCCCGGAGGCGGGCCTACGATGGTAGGGCCGCGCCACAGGCAGGCTGGTTACGAGGTGTCGCTGGTCGGTGCCGAGAAGATCTCGACATGAGCCGGCGCGATCCGAGCGCGTCCCTCTCGCGCCGGAATTTCCTGGGCCTTGGGGCCGGGCCAACCGCACAGGACTCGCTGGCCGGTCGCGGCGCCACGGGAACCTTGCGTGATCCATCGGTGGTGGGAAGTCCGCGAGCCCCGACCGATGCGCGGGACAACGACGCCCAGATTCAGGCGATCGAGAAGCGCCTGGCCTGCAACTGTGGCTGCACCCAGGACGTGTTCACCTGCCGCACGACCGATTTTTCCTGCACCTATTCTCCAGCCCTGCATCGCGAGGTTCTGGCGCTCCGGGACGAGGGGAAGACACCGCAGCAGATCCTGGATGCGTTCGTTGCCAAGTACGGAGAAAAGGCGCTGATGGCGCCGAAGCCCCACGGCGTGCTCAACTTGACCGGCTATCTCCTGCCCGGAGCACTCATCGCGGCCGCAGGGGCCGGGCTTCTCGTCTTCATCGGGAAAAGGAAGGCCGCCGTTGCCGCGACTGCGCAAGGTTCAGTGACCTCCGCCGCCACCGGGACAGCCAGCCCCGATGAGCTCGAGCGGCTTCGCCGTGCCTTGGCCGAGATCGAGGATTGATGCTGGCCGAGGCGCTGGCGGCCGCGGTGGTGGGGTTGGCAGTTCTTTGGCTGGTGCTTCAGCCGGTACTCCGGCCGACCGGTCGAGAGACTTTACCGCTCGAACCGGTCGATCCCGAGGAGACGCCCAAAGGTATTGCGCTCACGGCATTGAAGGAGATCGAGTTCGACAAGGAGACTGGCAAACTCTCCGACGCGGACTATGAGTTTCTCAAGGGCAAGTACACGGCTGCGGCACTGGATGCGCTGCGTCACGAGCCCGAGAAGGTGGCATCCGACGATATCGAGGCCATGATTGCCGCCAAAGTGCGCGCGCTTCGCTCCGCTTCGGCCGCAACACCGTCGGACGCCTCCAACCTTCCACCGGGCTCCAATCCAGCCTGTACAACGTGTGGCCCCCGGCCCGAGCCCGATGCAATGTTTTGTTCCTCCTGCGGCCGCCGACTGTCACCCCGCTCGGTGTGTGACCGCTGCGGAGCGGCCCTGAGTCCTGATAGCAGGTACTGCGAGAGCTGTGGCCGGCAAGTGGCGGCCTGAGCTCCGGACAGCCTCAGAGCCTGTACTGCAACGCTACCGCGAACCGCCGACGCCAAAGCGCCCGCGGCTCGAAGGTTGATCCCAGCTGTCCCGCTTCGAATGGTGAAGGGGTTAATACAACGCCCACCAGCACCGACCCAGCCAACCTCTGGCCGAACGGGACATCTAGAGAAAGGGCGCTCTGAACACCCAACCGAACCTTGGTATCCTCATCGACGATGCCCCACGCCTCGACCTGCGGGCCGGCGTGAAGCCGCAACTCGGTGACTGGCCCTAGCGCGGTGAGGCGATAAACCACTTCCGGCAAAAGACTCAATACGGTGAAGACCCCTTCGACGACAGCAACGGCGCCCGGCCCTTCTAAACCAAGGCCTGCCTCGGCGTAGTGCACCTGCACCCCCCAGCCAAGTGGGCGGCCCTTGTGCTCGATTCCGATGCCGAAGGTGGTAGGTCGGTAGGGCCGGAACGATCTGTTCTCACCTCCCGCCTCGACTGATCAACCCCAATACCGATCAGCGCCAACCTCGAGGCCTACGGTCCACTGTCCGAAGGCCGGGGGGACCGTAGCTGAGGACGCGATCAGGGTCCCGGCGACAATGCAAAGGAAGGAAACCCGCACTCACCGCATCTCCAGCTTGATCCAGCCGTTAGTCACGTTGTTTTCGCCTTTAATGATCCAGTTTGCTCCCGGATATGCCTGGCCCACGACTACGTCCTCTACCGCATTGCCGATTAAGTCGTCCTGGGTGGTAATAAACGAGTACGCTTGGCTCAGGATTTTCTGGAGAGCATTGGCGCGCTTGACCCACTTAATCAGTGTGGAGCTGGTGTCTTTGCCTCCGGTCAAGTTGGGGTACGCTACCTGGAGTGCGACCAGGAGATTCTTGAAACGATTCGAATCAAACTTGATGGCGCACCCCGTGTCATCGTCTTCCAGCGCAACAATCCTGAAGTTCTGACTGGGGTGCGCCGTCTTGTAACTGTTGAGCTGGGCCTGGGTAAACAGCAGGGCACTACCCGTCCAGTCGAGGCCGTTCTGATCAAAGTGGTAGTAGCCGCCCGCAGCCTCTCCCGCGCACTGGTAATCCTTCAACGAATCCGTGACTCCTGATTGGCCCAGGATGTGGACCTCAAATTCGGGGTCGCCCTTAAACCAACCTTCAAAGTCTTGCACGAGCCGCGTCTCCGCGTTGTGGCTGCACGACTTACGCGCGCCCGCGCCGAGCCGGTAGCACGGGCGGTAGTGGAAGCCTTCATTTCCTGCGCCTCTTGGGCCTCGTCCTGGAGGGTGGCGATGCGTTCCCATCGGTCGCGATCATGCTGGCTCGGCATGAACCGGCCATAGATCCGGAGCACCATGCTAGCGTCCACATGTCCGAGCTGGCGGGCGATGATCTCGGCCGGCGTCCCCGCTTTGGCGGCTCGGACGGCCCAGGAGTGCCGGCTATCGCGAAGCTGGAGCCCGGGCAGGCCCAGAAGCTTCGTCACCCGGCGATGCTGCCAGGAGGCCGCGTTCCGCTTCATGCCGGGGAAGAGCAGGGCATCGGGGAGTTTGCCCGTTAACGCGCCTTCCACGAACGGCCAGGCCCACTCTGCAACCCGCACGGTGCGCTCACGGCAGTAGGTCTTTGTACCGGGG
>DASYVW010000004.1:0-2892 GCA_035936675.1 Gemmatimonadales bacterium | reverse complement strand
CGCCTCAAACCGGCTCATCTTGAAGCACCCCAGTTTCTGATAGCCGATGCAAGATCTCCTACCCCGACTACAGGCCGCCCTGGCCGACCGCTACCGGATCGAGCGCCCGCTCGGCCGGGGCGGGATGGCGACGGTCTATCTTGCCCACGACCTCCGTCACGATCGCCCGGTGGCGCTCAAGGTGTTCCACCCGGAGCTCACCCCTGCCCTGGGCGAGCGGTTTGTCCAGGAAGTCCGGGTCGCGGCCAAGCTCTCCCACCCCCACATCCTCACCATCCACGACTCGGGTGAAGCCGGTGGGCTCCTGTGGTACACCATGCCGGTGGTGGACGGGGAGAGCCTGCGGCAGCGGCTCGATCGCGAAGGCCAGCTCCCCGTGGGCGACGCAGTGCGCATCGCGTGCACCGTGGCCGAGGCGCTGGCGCATGCGCACGCGCATGGCATTGTGCACCGCGACATCAAGCCGGAGAACATCCTGCTCTTCGCCGGCGAGCCGATGGTCGCCGACTTCGGGATCGCGCTCGCGCTCGACCGAGTTGGCCAGGAGCGGCTGACCCAGACCGGCTTCTCCCTCGGGACTCCTGCCTACATGAGCCCCGAGCAGGCCTGCGCCGAACCGCACCTCGACGGCCGCACCGATATCTACAGCCTGGGCTGCGTGCTGTACGAGATGCTCGCCGGCGAGCCGCCGTACACCGGGCCCACCGCGCAGGCCATCATGGCCAAGCGGCTCAGCCAAGCCCCGCTCTCGCTTCGCACCGTGCGGGAGGTGCCCGAGGCGCTCGATCAGGCGATTCAGACGGCGCTGGCCCGAAACCCAGCCGATCGGTTCATGACGGCGCATGATTTCGCCCGGGCAATCACCGAGGGCGCTGCCGCCTGGCCCGGAGCCACGGTGCCGGCGCGGCGCCCCCGACGCACGCTGTCACGGACAACGCGGACGCTGGGCGGGCTGCTGCTCCTGGCGATGGCGGCGACCGTCTCGTGGATTGCGTTCGGGAGGCGCCCGCCACCCGCCGCACCAGCCCGGCTCGCCGTGCTCCCGTTCGCAGTGCCGGCAGGCGGCAGCTTCGCCTACCTGGCGCAGGGGATGGTCGATCTCCTGAGCCGGAACCTGAACGGTGCGGAGGCGCTGGTGACCGTCGATCCCGGCCGGGTGATGTCGGCGGCCGGCCGCGGAGAGACCGGCGGCCCGGATGCCGAAAAGGGTGGCGACATCGCGCGGCGGCTCGGAGCTGGCCAGTACATCATCGGGAGCGTGGTGCCGGCAGGGGGACAGCTCCGGATCCAGGCGCAGTTGTACGCGCAGGACTCCACCGCTTCACCGGCGATCATCGAGGCGGCGGTCGAGGGCGACAGCGCGAAGCTGTTTGAGCTGGTGGACCAGCTCACCGCGCAGCTCCTGGTACGCCGAGGTCAGGGGCAAGGGGCCAGACTGGCGCAGACGGCTGCGGTGACCACGCGGTCGCTGCCGGCTCTCAAGCTTTATCTGGACGCCGAGCGGAACCTTCGCGCTGCCCAGTACGACTCGGCGATCGCGGGCTTCCAGCGCGCCATCGAGGTAGACAGCAGCTTCGCGCTGGCCCACTACCGGCTCGCCGTCGCCGGGCTGTTCGTCGGCCGGATGGGGCTGATCGGGCCGGCGATGGAGCGCGGCCTCGCCCTGGACCAGCGGCTGATCGAGCGCGACCGCCGCCTGCTCGCGGCATTCGCCGATCTGGTGCGAGGCAAGCCTGATCGGGCCGAGCAACAGTACCGCGAGTTCCTCGAGGCCTATCCCGACGACGTCGAGGCTCAGTTCGAGCTCGCTAACCTGCTCTATACCTACAACGCGTCCCGGGGGCGGTCGCCGGCGGAGGCGCGAGAGCAGTATGTCCGGGTGCTCCAGGTGGACCCGAAGTTCCTCTGTCCCATATGACCGCTCTACGACCTCGCCGTGCGCGAGGAGAGCTGGGCCCAGGCCGATACGCTGATCCGCCGGAAGTTCGGCTCGGTGCCGTTTGGCGACCAGGTGCTCTTCGCCGTAATGCAAGGAGACACCGCCGCCGAGCGGCGGCTCCGCGCGCAGGTACCGGAGGTGGCCTTCAAGAAGGGCCGGCGGACCAGCGGCCTTGCGGTGGAGACCGGCTGGCTGCTCGCGACTTACCTGGAGGACCTGGAGCGCGCTGAGGAGTTCGCCCGGTTCGGAACCGCGAGGTCGATCCCGCCGGGGCTGCAGGCGACGGCCCATCAGCTCCTCGCCACCTTGGCGGTCGCGGGTGGGCGCTGGAGCGCGGCCGAGCCCGAGTTCGCCGCCGCCGCGGGGGCGCATCCCGATTCGGCCCTGATCGGCCGCGCGCTGGCCGCATCGCTGCCGTTTCTGGGCCTGCCGAAGCCCGCGCTCGAGGCGATCCGCGGTGAGGTGGAGCGGTGGACTCCCGGCAGCGACGTCTCCAGCCCGCTCCCGCAATCGATCCGCCCGCTGACTAGGCAGCTGCGGCTCTATCTCCTTGGCCTGCTCAGCGCGCGGCTCGGCGCCGACGCCGACGCCCTCCGCTACGCGGGCGAGCTGGAGCTGCTGCCCGCCCCACACGAGTCGCGCGCGCTGGTGCGGGATCTGGGCCGGACCATCCGTGCGGACCTGGCCGCCGCCCGGGGCCGCACCGCGGAGGCGCTCGCCCTCCTCGACGTCGTCAAGGGCGAAGTGCCGTTCGAGCTGATCCGGCTGCCCTACTTCTCCGAGGAGCACGCGCGCTACCTGCGCAGCCTGCTCCTGCACCAGGCAGGGCGCGACGCGGAGGCGCTCCGGCTGGTCGAGGTCGCCTTTACGGGCACGCCCAACGAGCTGCAGTACCTCGCGCCGATTCACCTGTTGCGGGCCACGATCTATCAACGGCTGAATAAGCGAGCGGC
>DASYVW010000003.1:0-4888 GCA_035936675.1 Gemmatimonadales bacterium | reverse complement strand
AAATCGTCCGGCGAAATCGCGTGGTCACCCTGGGGCCACCCGAGTTAATCGAGCAATCCTGTTGATGACCCCGCAGGGTAAAACGCGTTGATATGCAATCGGTTGGGTTGGTGGAGCCGAGCGGGATCGAACCGCTGACCTCCTCATTGCGAACGAGGCGCTCTCCCAGCTGAGCTACAGCCCCACGAAGGACGGGAAAAGTACCGCCCGGCCCCCCTTCGGTCAACCGAAGAACACGGCGCTACCTGAGCCGCTTACCGAGACTTGCGGCGGGTAGGCGGAGCCGTAGAATCTCCTCCACGTAGGCTCGGTCCTGACGCCACGCCGCTCGGGAGATCAGGGTATGCAGCATGCCATTCTTCGGACCATCCTCAGCCTCTGGCTGATATCATCCGTGGCAGCGGCCCGGCTGCCCGGCCAGGAGCAGCATCCGCCAGGACAGCCAACCGCCGACACCGGCACGACGCCGCTCTACGACAACCTCGGCACCCTGCACAAGGAGATCACTACCCGATCGCAAGAGACCCAGCAGTACTTCGACCAGGGGCTCCGACTCACCTACGCATTCAACCACGACGAGGCAATCAAGTCCTACAAGCAGGGACTCCAGCACGACTCCACTTGTGCCATGTGCTACTGGGGGATCGCCTATGCGCTCGGCCCCAACATCAATGTGTCAATGGATACCTCGGCCGTCCGTCCGGCGTATGAGGCGGTGCAGCACGCGCTGAAGTACACCAGTATCGTGTCACCTCTGGAGCGGGCATATATCGAGGCGCTCGCGAAGCGCTACTCGTCCGACCCATCAGCCAGCAGGCCTGCGCTCGATACCGCGTGGTCCAAGGCAATCGGCCTGGTGTCCTACGCTTTTCCCAAGGACGACGACGCGGCCACGCTGTATGCCGAGGCGCTGATGGATCTCCGGCCTTGGGACTACTGGACCAACGGCGGGAGACCCAAGGCCCGGTCCACCCTGCAGCAGGTCCGGGTACTGGAGAGAGTGGTGAAGCGGAACCCGGATCACCCCGGCGCGTGCCATTTCTACATCCACGCCATCGAGGCGTCACCCGATGCGTACAAGGCGCTGCCCTGCGCCAAGCGTCTGGGTAACCTGATGCCCGGCGCGGGTCATCTGGTCCACATGCCGACCCACATCTACATCAAACTCGGGCAGTGGGATCTCGCAGCGGAACACAACGCGCATGCGCTGCATGCGGACGAGCAGTTCATCAGCGAGCGGCACCCCACCGGCGTATACCCGATGGGCTACTATCCCCACAACTTCCACGTGATGTGGTACGCCCTGAACATGATGGGTCGGAGCGAGGAAGCCATCAAGAGCGCCCGCAGCATCGGCGAGAAAGTGCCGGTCGAAGTGGTGCGCCAGGTACCGTCATTCGAGGGGTACACGCCAACGCTGCTGTACACCCTGATCCGCTTCTCCAAATGGGACGACATTCTCAAGCAACCCGCTCCTCCGCCAGACCTACGCTATGCAACCGGGATGTGGTACTACGCCCGCGCTCTTGCCCACACCGCGAGCGAGAAGCCGGAGTCCGCCGCAGTGGCGCGCGACAGCCTCGTGGCCATCGCGGTGGCAATGCCGGCCGACAGGATGATCGGACTCAACCATGCTAAATCGGTGCTCGATCTGGCCGTCAGCCACCTGGCAGGCGAGATGGCGGCGAAGAACGGCGATACCGACGAAGCGGCGAAGCAGCTCCGAAAGGCGGCGGCCCAGGAAGACGCGTTGCGGTACGACGAGCCCCCTGACTGGTACCTGCCGATTCGCGAGCGGCTCGGCGCCGTGCTGCTCGCAGCCGGTCGACCAAGGCAGGCGGAGACGGCGTTCAGGGAGGACCTGGTACAGCGACCGGAGAACGGCTGGTCCCTGCATGGACTGGCGCAGAGCCTCAGCGCTCAGGGTCGGGACCGGGAAGCTGCCAAGGTGGAGGAGCGGTTGAGGAAAGCGTGGAAGACGGCGGATGTGCAACTCTAGAACGATCCTCACACTAGGCAGTCTGACAGCAGGCGTTCTGGTATTGTCCGCCGGAACCGCCGCGGTCGCGCAGGCACAGGATTCCGCCCTCCGGCACGTCGAGTGCAAGCGACCGGCTCCCCGCGAGAAGCCGGCTGCCATCGGCTGTAGAATCCTCGCTCAGCGCACCGTGCAGGAGCTGCCGCGGGGGACCCTCTTCTGGTATCTCGTTGCCTTTCCCACTCGAGCTGCGGCCGTAGCTGCGGCCGGACCCACCAGCGTGGTGGCCGACGCCGAGGGACGGAGTTGGGTCTTCACCATCGCGCCGGATGACGGCGGCCCCTGGCGGGGCGAGCTCGTGGCCCAAGTCGGACCGTTGGAGCTTCCGCGGATGAAGGCGTATACCATCGAAGTCGCCGTGGCGGTGATGCCTCCCGGCTCCCGAAGCCGGGTGCACACCCACGCGGGTCCCGAGGCCTGGTATATGCTGGCCGGCGAGCAGTGTCTGGAGACACCGTCAGGAGCTCGGCGAGCCGGCGCCGGACAGGGTATGACCCAGGCGGGGTACACGCCGATGCAACTGGTGGCCACCGGCAACGTGGTCCGGCATGCACTGGTGGTCGTGGTCCACGACGCCGAAAAGGGGTGGGGATCGCCTTCGGACTGGAAGCCTTCCGGCCGCTGCACCAGTAAGGCCCCATCCCCACGATGAGCCAAACCTATTGGGCTGGCTTGCGAGGAGCGGTCTCGTTGGGGAATCGCTAACGCTTGAGTGCCAACGAGTACGTCAGCACCTGCTCTTGCCCGTCCTCGCCCGGACCGGAGACCAGGATCGTCAGCTTATTGTCTGCGACGCGTTGATAGGTGAGCCGGGTGGGCTGCCAGGTACCCTCGAGCCAGACGAGGTCGCGGATGGAAGGCGGGGAGGCGGGGAAGCGGGCGCGATGACGAAGAAAGGAGAAGTACCGCAGACAGGAAGAAGACAGTGCGCATTTGTTACTCCTCTCCCTCATCGTCCGGACAAGCTTCCGTAGAATCTGCCGCACTAGCGCTGCCCACTTCCTCGCTGCCGCTTCCCCGCTTCCCCGCTTCCCCGCCTTACTGATACTGGATATACATCGGCCTCGGGTAGAGCTCCAGCACCTCCTCCGGTTTCAGCATCGGCTTGTCGTTCTTGAAGAACAGCTTGAATCCGGTGTACTGCACCGGGTGCCGGACCACGAACCAGCGGTACGCGCCCATCTTGCTCCCGGGCGGGCCATAGCCGTCCATGTCGACGACGACCTGCACCCTCGGATCCAGCCGGATCTGGGAAGCGTTGGTCAGCATGTTGCGGGTGAACCGGTGTACCACCAGGACCTTGGGCGGGAGCTGGTACTCCTCGACAATCTTGGCCAGCACGTCGATCGCGTGGTTTACCTCCGACGCGTCCATCCGGCCCATCCAGTCTCTCCCGGGCAAGTGTCCGTCCTTCATCGCGAACTCGGGGTCGAGCGCCAGGTGTACGTAGGGCCGCTTCAGGAAGGGCACGAGGGCTGGCAATTCCGCCTCCACCGTGCTCAGCCCAGGTTGAATGTCCAGGATGAGGAGCCATCCCCGCGTTTCTACCCAGTTCGCCACCCGCTCGATGATGCTGTCGGGCATCTGCAGGCGGTATTTCCTGGCGGGGCCGGGATAGCCCTGCGCCACCGTCGCGATGAGATGCAGGGCCGGCAGCACCTTCTGCCCACTGTCTGCCGCGGCCCATGTCGTAGCCGTCGCCTCCAGCCGCCGGAGCATCTCGTCCGGGTCGATCTCCCCCAATATCCCCATGCGCTTGGAAAGGGGGTTGCCGTAGAACGCAACGATCCGATGCTCTGGTAGAATCGAGCCGGGGAGAGGGTCGGGCGCGCGCACCGGCCATCGGGCCGAGTCGGCGGGGCTGATGTTGAAGATGCGCTTCTTCGCTTTCACGGGAGGGGCCGGCCTGCCGCTGTCAGCAGCAACCGAGGCAACTCTTGTGGTATCCGCGGCCGAGTCCGATGCGGTCGAGTCCCTTTTCAGCGAATCTGCGGCGCTAGCCGGAACCGCCACGGGCCGGCTGGCCAGAGGAATCAGGATGGCTCGAGGGGTCCAGAGCGGCGGCTCGGTCACCCAGTCCTGCACCGTCGTGTCGGCCGCGATCGACTCCTGTGCGCCCACCTGGGCATTGCCACACCCCGTGAGCGCCGGGGCGAGAAATGCCGCAACCACGGCAGAGCGCAATGTGCGTCTGAGTGCCGAACCGGGCATGAGGCGAGTTGTGAGAGGAGACCTGATTGAACGTGAGCGTTGCATCGTAACGCCCTGCAAGCGCGGGGCCAAGTTGGGCGCCACTAGGCAATCACCCTGCGTAGCTGCCGATCATGCACGCGTCCGAGCAGCAGGAGTGCGGTGATTGCCCCGATTAGCGCCAGCATCATGTCCCATTGGGTATCCCAAGGATCTCCCTGAGTGCCGAGGAATGCCTCGGCGGCCCCACCCGTGGCCAGCGCGGTCCAGAACTCGATCAGCTCGTAGAACGCGCTGAGCGCCAGACAGATGCAGATCACGATAAACGGCAGCCATCTGGTTCCCCGGAGCGGCGAGCGCCGGATCAGGATCTCGCGGGCTATCATGGCCGGGACGAAGCCCTGAGCGAAGTGGCCGATCCTGTCATAGTGATTCCGGGCAAATCCGAACGTCTTCTCCATCCAGAATCCGAGCGGCACCTCGGCATAGGTGTACTTTCCGCCAACCATGAGGATGATCGCGTGAATGGCAATGAGAGCGTAGACCAGCGGCGTGAAGCGGAACCGGGGATACACGTAGATCAGCGCGGGCACGCCGAGGATGACGGGAAACACCTCGAGCACCCAGGTGAACCGGTCATGCGGGGAAATGCCGGACCAC
>DASYVW010000002.1:0-3535 GCA_035936675.1 Gemmatimonadales bacterium | reverse complement strand
CGGCCGTCGGCCTTGAACCGCTCGATCAGCTCCCAGAGCTGACGGCGAGACTGTGGGTCGAGTCCGGTCGTCGGCTCATCGAGGAAGAGCAGCTCGGGGTCTCCCACCAGCGCGCAGGCCAGGGCGAGCCGCTGCTTCTGCCCCCCGGAAAGGCCACCCACGCGCGATTGCGCCTTCTCCTGAAGCTGGACCATGTCGATGACTTCTGCCGGCGAGGGGCCTCGATCGTAGAAGCTGCGGAACAGCTGCACCGTCTCATCGACCGTGAGCTTTTCGGAGAATTGAGTCTCTTGAAGGGAAATCCCGAGCCGCTGACGCAGCTCGCGGTCCTGGTGGCCCCAGCCACGGCCGAGCACCAGCACCTCGCCGCTATCGGGCGTGTTGAGCCCCTCGCAGATCTCGACGGTGGTGGTTTTGCCGGCACCGTTGGGCCCGAGCAGGCCGAAGCATTCGCCCGAGCGGACCTCGAGATCGAGGCCGTCCACGGCGACGACGTCCTGGTAGGCCTTACGAAGATTGCGAACCTGGAGTGCGATGCCCTGCTGAGACGGCCTCATGGGAGGAATCATAACGCCACCCCTGAAGGGGTGGCGCGTCGCGCACGGACCTCAATCTTGCGGGCGCTTCGTCCACGTATTGCGGATGGTTTCCCAGGCTCGTTGCCATTCGTCAGAGCGCACCAGGAGCATGTAGCCGGCGAGGATGCCGCCCATGTAGACGGCGGCCTGGACCAGCGGGGAGGGATCGGAAGCAGCGATGAAGAGCATGGCCGATTACCTCGTCATTCCTGTGTTCTGAAACATCTGGGCGTTGAGCGCCTGGGTGATCCGCTCTCGCGAATCCACCAGGTGCGCATGAGTGTAGGCGTCCAGGTCGATGGTGCGCCGGGCCATTGCCCGGTCCAGCTCGGTCGCGAGATCCGCCAGCGTGGCCCGAGCCAAGGTGCGCGCATCTTCAGGGGTGTCGGGCAGGGGATTCACCAACATCCGGACCAGGCTGTTCAGATAGAGCCGCTGCAGGTCGCGCCGGACGGACGCCACGTTGCGCGGCAGGCTCGGCTGGCCGCCAGGGCCGGGATATCCGATCTCGGCCCAGATCGCGGCGGTGAGCGTCGAGAACAGCTCCGGGATGGTGACGGTCGGCTCGCTCTCAGTCGCGCGTAGCTCCGCGTCCCGAATGCGCTCCAGTACCACCGGGTCGAGCAGCTGCGCGAGCAGGGCGGACTGCTGCGTCGTAGCCCAGTCATGCAGGGGGAAATCGATTCGTCCGTCGCCCGGATTCGAACCCCAGTGCCGCCAGCGGTCCGGTCCGAGGTGGCTCAGCAACGCGGGCGGGAAGCGATATGCCTTCTCCCCGAACCCTGCCTCCGTGATGAACCGGAGTGCTTCGCGCTGAATGGTTGCCGGCACGGTCACGAAGGCAGGCCGTGCAGCCGGGTCCCCCCGGTGGTCGCGAGCCGTCATTGCACCGCCCAGATACTTGGTCGTGACGAGCAGCGCGTACCACCGGTCCGTCAACAGATCGGCAAAGGTCGAACGCAGCCTGGCGTACCCCTGTCCGGGAGCCACCATTCTGGTGTCCAGCGAATCGAATAGCCCGTTGATCAGCGTGACGCGCTCGCGGGCCCACCCCAGCGGATCATCGGTCTGATCGTAGCGCGACACGGTGGGATCGATCCCGAGCCCACCGAAGCCCGCGTCCTCATCGGTGCCGTAAAGGTGCGAGGGTTCGGCGGCCTCGGCGGCGATGCTCTGGAGCGCCTTGACCTCGGCCTCGGGGCTCCATGCAGAGGGGAGTCCTTCCGAGCCCTTGGCCAGGGCGACAACCGGCTCGCTGGGACCGAGTGGGGTGTAGCCGTAGCGGATGGCCCAGCGATCGTAGGAGCCGATCGTCGGGGCGTAGAAGTCGCCCTGCCTCTTCGGGTCGAGCGAGAGTGCGGGAGGATTGTAGTCCATGACCGACACCCCGAGCCCGTTCGCCTTGGTATACGACCGATCGGTCAGCTGGGTGCGAGTTACGCCGGCTGAGCCACGGAAGTTGTGGCGAAGACCGAGGGTATGTCCCACCTCATGCATGATCAGCGCCTTGAGCGCCTGACCGATGTACAGCCGGAGGGAGGCGGCGGCCTCCGGCTTGTTGCCAGACGCCGCGAGCAGCGCCCGGGTCACCGTGCCCTCACGGCGCAGGCCTTCTCCCAGGCTGCAAAGGCGGCTGTCTCCGTTCATGGCGCTTGCGGCCGAGTCCTCGATGAAGGCCGAGCGCATCGCCAGCTGGGGCGTCACGTACTCGCCCGACTCCCCGCGCCAGGTCTGAATCCACGAGGCGGAGACCAGCACGTCGGCGTTCAGTACCTCACCGGTGCGGGGATCCACGTTCGAGGGGCCGACGGCGTAGACGCTGCGGTTGGTGGCGGTCCAGCGCACGGTCGAGTAGCGGGCGTCCTCCGCGCTCCAGAGCGTGTCCTCCGGCGCGTCGAGAACCTGAATCGCATTGCGGAAGCCGGCCTCCTCGAAGGCGCGGTTCCATTCCAGAATGCCCGCCCGCACCCATGGCTTCCACTCGGTCGGTACGGTGCGATCGATGTAGTAGACGATCGGCTTGACGGGCTCGCTCAGCGCGGCACCTGGGTTCCGCTTCTCCAGCCGCCAGCGGTTCACGAAGCGAACAAAGAAGCTCTCAGCGGTATCCCGGGAGAAGTCCTTGATTGCGGACACGAAATAACCCACCCGCTCATCGGCATAGCGGGGTCGCATTGCCGTGGCTGGCAGCTCGAGGAGGGAGTAATGAACCCCAACCGGGATCCAGCGGTAGTCGGCGACCGCCTCGAGTCCCAGATTGCGGTTCGCCTGATAAGTGAGCCGGACGTCGGCTTCCATGTTTCCGGGGAAGAGGCGGAGGCGCTCGAGGCTCGAGCGATCCTTATCCAGGAAGAACGTGCCGGAGAGCTTCCGCTGAACGGCGACGCCCTGGAAGAAGGCGCCGAGATCGGCCCAATCGGACAGCAGGAACGGGGCGACATCGACCAGGATCTCGTTGTCGTCACGCACGGTGGCGATGGGGAACGACTGCGCCACCGAGTGACCGAAGGAGTAGGCAACGGCCCGAGCCATCGGTGTCCCTGGTGTCGCGACAAAGTGGGGGTTCACCACCCAGAGCTCGATCCGGTCGCCGGCCCGGTGGAATCGGACCAGATCGGAACGCACCGAAGTGCCTCCATCGAGGCCGAGTTCGCCGATTCCCTGGGACAGCTGGGTGACGAGGAGGTAGTCCCGGTCGAGCTGGCCCGGCGCAAGCGCCAGGTAGGCGTTATCCCGTTTCCTATAGATGGTGAAGATGCCGCTCTGGATCTGGGCGCCCTTGGTCACCTCGGAGAAGGACTTCCAGGGCTCATCTTTTCGGTCGTCCTGCTGAATCGCGGCATCTCGTCCCGTTCGGATGACCACGGTCGTATCCGCCGACGCAGCCGCGCGCGCGGGACTCGGCGAGTCCGGGGACTGCTGCGCGCTGGCGCTCGTGGCGCCACACCCGGCGAGGA
>DASYVW010000001.1:0-1585 GCA_035936675.1 Gemmatimonadales bacterium | reverse complement strand
AATCCCACCATCACGGCGGGCTTCACCTTCCTTGGGCAATTCATCGATCACGACATAACGTTCGACCCCACCTCGAGCCTGGCTCGCCGGCAGGATCCCGAGTCGATCCGGAACTTCCGGATCCCCGCCCTCGACCTCGATAAGGACCCGTGCGGCAATTAGTTGAGCGGTCATGGTGGTGCTGGGTCGAGGCTGTAGTTCCAGTCGGGATGCCACTGGTGGCGGCGTAGCGGTAGAGCAGCGAGTTCGGCGTCGCTGACCTTCTGTTTGAGCGGGTAGGAGCCGGTGTCGAGGTCCGCTTCGACGCGCAGACCGGTGCGGGTGGTGGTGGCAGCGATGAGCTCGACGATGACCCGGTAGGTCGTGAGAGGTTTGCCGCGCCAGTTGATGGAGATGAAGCTGAACAGGCGGTGCTCGATCTTGTTCCACTTCGAGGTGCCGGGCGGCATGTGACACACGGTGATGACGAGCCCGATGGAGGCGGCCAGTCGGGCCAGTTCGGCTTTGAAGGCGCGGGAGCGGTAGCCGTTGGAGCCGCCGGCGTCGGCGGTGATCATCAGCCGGGTGGCGTTGGGGTAGCGGGCTCGGCCCATCCGTTCCCACCAGCGGGCAATGGAGGCCACGGCGAAGGCAGGGGTGTCGTGGTCGTCGCCCACGGAGACCCAGCCTTCGTTGGCGCCGATGTCGAGCACCCCGTAGGGGATGGCTTTGGGGACCTCGGGGTCGGGGAAGTCGTGGGTGCCGACTCGGGTCGGTTCGCCTTCGGGTTCCCATTCGGCGCCGCCGTTGGCGTAGTCGCCCACCAGTTCCTTTTTCTTGCAGTCCACCGAGATCACCGGCTGGCCGGCCCTCAGGTGCTCGCCGGCGGTGTCGTTGATGTAACGGAACTGGCGATCGCGGTCGGGGTGCTGGGCGCCCTCGGTCACCTTGGCGTTGGCCTGCAGGCTGTAGCCCAGGTAATGCAACAGCTGGCCGACCAGGCTGGCCCCGGCCCGATGCCCCCGCCCGGTCAGCTCCCGGGCCAGGGCTCGAGTGCTCTTCACCGTCCAGCGCAGCGGCGACATCGGATCGCCTCGCGACTCGGGCTCGACCAGCGAGTCGAGGACGACCAGCATCTCGGGATCGACGTCGATCGCCTTCTTGCGGCCCGCCCCCGGCCGTCGCACCCGCTGCGCCGGGCCCGCCCCGCCCGCCAGTTCCCGCGCTCCCACGAGCAACGTGTTGCGGCTCATCCCCGTCGCCTCCGCCACCCGGGCCTGACCGCCCCGGCCCAACATCTCCACCGCCGCCGCTGCCACCAGACGGCGTTGCCGCTCGTTCAGCAGCGGCCACGTCAGCGAGAAGAATCGGGCCAGGCCCTCCTCGCCAACATCCACACCCCCATCATAAACCGCGCGACTAACTCACGCGCGGACCCTAAGCCTCGCTGTTGAACCGCTCGGAGCGGTTGGTGGCCGACAGGCCAACGACGACCGGAGCCCGAAATGACGCTACCGCGCAGCGTGGCCGACGTCCTCGCCGATCACGTGACCCTCGAGGTCGAGTGCATCGACCGGATGTTCTTGAACCTTTACCAGCCTCGGCT